>CABUWR010000052.1 GCA_902495265.1 uncultured Collinsella sp.
AGCCCGCCACGTCGCCCAGGCCACCGGTCTTTACAAACGGTGCGCACTCGGCCGACGCAAACACGATCTGCATCTTTTTGCTGGAATCTGCCATATTGTCTCCCTGTTGCAATTCGAGAATAGCCGCCTGGCGCAAACCGGGCGGCTATTCTACATGTTACGAGCGATGTTGCGGTGCCTACGTTAATGCACGATGGTGGTATCGGGAGTTAACGGGGCCTTGCCCAGCACCAGGATGTTCTCGGGTGTGCCGCGAAGCTCGGTGTTGGTGGGGACCACGTTGTTCTTGTCCAGGATGGCATTCTCAACGCGGGCGCCGCTTTTGATGATGCAGCTCTGGTTGATGATCGAGTTCGTCACCGAGGCGCCTTCTTCAACCACAACGCCGCGCGACAGGATCGAGTTGCGCACGGTGCCCTTGATGATGCAGCCAGCCGAGATAATCGAGTTGCACGCGTGGCTGCCGGTCGCATAGCGCGAAGGCGGCACGTCGTGGGCCTTGGTCAGGATCGGGCGCTCGGGGTCAAAGAGCTGGTCGGCCACGGTCTGGTCGAGCAGGTCCATGCTGCGGCGATACAGCGACTTCTCGCTAAACACGCCCACGACCTCACCCTTGTACTCGTAACTGCACACGTCGATGTTGCCAAAGTCGCCCTGGAGTGCCTCGAGCAGGTCCAGATAGTCGGCGGCCTGGTAGTGGTCGATAATCTCGAGCAGCGTCTCGCGGTTGACGATGCAGCAGTCCATAGAGGCGTTGTCGCCGTACACGACGCCGGCGCTCACGCCCGTCAGGCGGCCGTTCTCGTTGATTTGCAGCTTGGTCTCGTCATCAACATTGCGCGTTGCCTTGCAGTACACCACGGTCATCTGGGCACCGGAGTTCTCGTGCGCGTCGATGATGGTGTTGAGGTCCATGTTAAAGATGATGTTGGTGCCCATCATCACGACATAGGGCTTGTCCGAGCGCTGGAACAGCGTCTTGTTGGAGATGATGTCGCGCAGCAAGAAGCGCATGCCGCCCTTGGTGGTGCCATACGCGTTGCCGGGCACCATGAACAGGCCGCCCTTCTTGCGGTCCAGGCCCCAGTCCTTGCCCGAGCCCACATGGTCGATCAGCGAGCGATAGTTGCCCGGCATGACGACGCCGACGGTCTTAATGCCGGCATTCATCATGTTGGACAGCGGGAAGTCGATCAGGCGGTAGCGGCCCAAAAACGGAACGGACGCGATGGGGCGGTCCTTGAGCAGCACGCTGCCGTAGGTCGAGGAGTAGTTAGCGGTGATATAACCGATGGCCTTGCGATTGATCATCGGATCATTCCCCCTTCCCGATAACGACGTCATTTCCAACGACGGCCGTATCCTTGGTGGTATCGACAGAGCCGAGCTTCACGCCCTCTTCGACCGTGGAGTTCTCGCCCAAAATAGCGCGGCAGATGTGCGCGCCGCTCTTAACGTGCGCACCCGGCAGCAGCACGGAGTCCTCGACCACGGCGCGCTCCTCGATGATGACATCGGTCGAAAGGATCGAGTGGCGAGCAGTGCCGTAGATCTTGCAGCCGTTGGAGACCAGGCAGTCGTCCAGGCGGCCGTCCGGGCCAATGTAGTGCGGCGGACGCGTGGTGATGTTGGACATGATGGGGAAGTTCTTGTCAAACAGATCGAACTCGGGGTTGTTGCCCAGCAGGTCCATCGAGGTCTCGTGGAAGCTGGCGATGGTGCCGACGTCCTTCCAAAAGCCGTGGAACTCGTAGCTGTACAGGCGCTTGCCCTCGCAGAGCAGCTTGGGGATGATGTCCTTGCCAAAGTCGTGGCTCGAGCGCTGGTCCAGAGCGTCCTGCTCGAGGGCCTCGATCAGGACGTCGGCCGAGAAGATGTAGATGCCCATGGACGCGAGGTTCGAATCGGGCTTCTCGGGCTTCTCGGTGAACTTGGTGATGCGGCCGTCCTCGGGGTCGGTGGTCAGGATGCCAAAGCGGCTGGCCTCCTCCCACGGCACGGGCATAACGCTCACCGTGAGGTCGGCGTTGTTCTCAATGTGCGTCTTGAGCATCTTGCGGTAATCCATGCGATACAGATGGTCGCCCGAAAGAATCAAGACGTACTTGGGGTCGTTGGCCTTGATGTAGTCGAGGTTCTGCGTAATGGCATCGGCTGTGCCCGCATACCAGGCGCCGCCGGTCTGCGTCTCGTACGGCGGCAGGATCGACACGCCGCCGTCGCGGCTATCCAGATCCCAAGCCTCGCCGGAGCCCACATAGGCATGCAGCAGGTAGGGACGGTACTGCGTCAGAACGCCCACCGTGTCGATGCCTGAGTTGGAGCAGTTGGACAGCGAAAAGTCGATAATGCGGAACTTGCCACCAAAGCTAACCGCCGGCTTGGCGATCTTTTGGGTGAGTGCCCCCAATCGGCTGCCCTGTCCTCCTGCGAGGAGCATCGCGATGCATTCTTTCTTACTCATCGATTTCTCCTTCTGTCATCGATGTTCCTAAACCCATTAGCGACGGGCGCGGCGCAACGTCACGCCCGTCGAGTAATGCCGTGCTGGCATAGGGGAGCTCGCGCGCCTTTAAGCGTGCCAGATCTCGTCGCGGTACTCGCGAATGGTGCGGTCGCTCGAGAACCAGCCGCTCGAGGCGGTGTTGAGCAGAGCCTTGCGGTTCCAGGTCTCCTGGTCGCCGTAGCTGCCGGTGAGCTTCTCCCATGCATCCACGTAGCTGCGGAAGTCTGCCATGACCAGGTCGGGGTCGTTGTTGTTCATGAGCTCGTTGTAGATGCTCTCGAAGTTGCCCGAAAGACCCGCAAAGGTGTTGTCCTTGAGCTCGTCCATCACGCGGCCCAGACGCTCGCGATCGTTGTTGAGGGTATCCCACGCAAAGTAGCTGTTGGATGCCCAGAGTTGTTCGACCTCGGGAGCGGTCAGGCCAAAGATGGCCTCGTTCTCGCGGCCGGCAAGGTCGGCGATCTCGATGTTGGCGCCGTCGAGGGTGCCCAGCGTAATGGCGCCGTTCATCATGAGCTTCATGTTGGACGTGCCCGAGGCCTCCTTGCCGGCCGTGGAGATCTGCTCCGAGATCTCGGCGGCAGGGTAGATGAGCTGGGCGTTGCTCACGCGGAAGTTGGGGATAAAGCAGACCTTCATGACCTCGTTGACGCGCGGATCGTTGTTGATGACGTCGGCAACGGAGTTAATGAGGCGGATGGTCTCTTTGGCGAAGGTGTAGCTCGAGGCAGCCTTGCCGCTAAAGATGAAGGTCGTCGGCGTCACGTGGAAGTTGGGATCGGCGATGCGACGGTTGTAGATGTCCATCACCTTCATGATGTTCATGAGCTGGCGCTTGTAGGCATGGAAGCGCTTAACCTGAACATCAAAGACGGTGTTGGGGTCAATGACCAGACCAGTCTCGGCCTTAACGTAGGCAGCAAGGCGCTCCTTGTTGGCGCGCTTGGAGGCACCCACGGCCTTCAGGAACTCGGTGTCGTTCTGGAAACTTTTAAGCTTCTCCAGCTCAAAGGCGTCCTTGAGCCAGCCGTCGCCAATGGCATCGGTGACGAGCTTGGCGTAGGTGGGGTTGGCCTCGGCAAAGAAGCGACGGTGCGAGATGCCGTTGGTCTTGTTGTTGAACTTCTCGGGCGTCAGGGCATAGAAGTCCTTGAGCACGATGTTCTTGATGATGTCGGAGTGGATCTTGGCCACGCCGTTGACGCTATGGCTGCAGATCACGGACAGGTTGGCCATGCGGATCTCGCCGTCCCACAGGATGGCGGTCTGGCGCAGACGCTCCTGCCAGCCCTCCTGCGTGGTGTCGAACGACTCGTGCCAACGACGGCTGATCTCGTCGATGATCTGATACACGCGGGGGAGGAGCTTGGAGAACGTGCCGATGGGCCACTTCTCCAGAGCTTCGGGCAGGATGGTGTGGTTGGTGTAGCTCACGACCTGCGTCACGATGTTCCAGGCGTCGTCCCACTCGAGCTTCTTCTCGTCGATCAGGATGCGCATGAGCTCGGGGCCGCACATGGCGGGGTGGGTGTCGTTGGTATGGATGGCAACAAACTGCGGCAGCAGCTCCCAGTTCTCGCCGTGCTCCTTCTCAAAGGTGTCGAGCAGGCTGTAGATTCCGGCCGAGACAAACAGGTACTCCTGCTTCAGGCGCAGCAGGCGGCCGTGCTCGCCGGCGTCGTTGGGGTAGAGGATGGCGCTGATGGCCTCGGCCTCGGCGCGCTCGGCGTCGGCCAGGGCATAGTCGCCGCGGTTGAAGGCCTCAAGATCAAAGTGCTCCTCGACCGGCTCGGCGGCCCAGACGCGCAGCTTGTTGACGGTCTCGCCGGCATAGCCCACCACGGGGATGTCATAAGGGACGGCCAGGATATCCTGCGTGTCCACCGTGCGGTAGAACGTGCGGCCGTTCTCCTCAAAGCCCTCAACATGGCCACCAAACTTGATGGTCACGGCCTTGTCCTGACGGCGGACCTCCCAGGGATAGCCGTGGGTGAGCCACTCGTCGGTGGCCTCGACCTGGCTGCCGTTGACGATTTCCTGCTTAAACAGGCCGTAGCGGTAGCGCATGCCGTTGCCGTAGCCGGCAATGCCCTCGGCTGCCATTGAATCCAGGAAGCATGCTGCCAGACGGCCCAGGCCACCGTTGCCCAGCGCCGGATCGGGCTCCTGGTTCTCGATGACGGAAAGGTCGAAGCCCATGTCGTCGAGCGCGTCGGCGACCATGTCGCGCACGCCAAAGTTGAGCAGGTAGTTGTCGAGCAGGCGGCCGATCAAAAACTCAATCGAGAAGTAGTACACGCGCTTCTTGCCCTCGGCGGTGGCGCGGGCGTCGCTCTTGGTGGCAACGGTGCGGGCCTTCTCGGCCACGAGCTTGGCCAGGGCGTTAAAGCGGTCCAGGTCGCTCGCGGCCTCGACGCTCTTGCCGCTAATGCTCATGACGGCATCGCGATAGAGCTCGGTAAACTCTTGCTTGTTGTCGAAGATCTTATTCATACGTTCCTTTCCCCCGGGGATGTTTCTCCCGGAACGGTTATGACTTGTATCCTACGCCTCGGCGAGGCGGGTAATTACAGCCGTAACGCCTTTGTTACGCATCCTTGGCAGACGACTTAACAGAAGTAGACTTGGCCTTGTTAGTGGCCTTTTTGGCAGCCGACTTCTTGGTCGCGGTAGCCTTAGCAGCGGGCTTTGCGGCGGTCTTGGCCTTGGCCTTGGTCGTCGTAGCCTTCGCCTTGGTCGAAGCCTTCTTGGCTGCCGCAGGCTTGGGCTTCACCGAGGACGTGCGCTTGCGCGTCGCCTTCTTGGGGGTCTCAACCACCGGCGGCTTGTAGCTGCTGGGACCGCGGCGCTTAAGCACCACGCCAGCCAGGCCGGGCACCTTGATCTCAATGGAGTCCATCTGCCCGTTCCAGGGATAGGGCTCGCTCGAGCAGGTGTAGGGCTCTTCGCCGGCATAGCCACTGCCGCCAAACTCGGGACGGTCGGAATCGAAGATGACCTCCCAATCGCCCTCGCGCGGCACGCCCACGCGGAAGCTCTCGTAGCTCGCCGGATCAAAGTTGATCAGGATCACCAGGTCGTCGTCGATGTCCTCGCCCTGTCGCACAAAGCTCACGATGGACTGCTTGGAGTTGTCCGCGTCGATCCAGGTAAAGCCGTCGTCGGTGTAGCCGCGCTCGTACAGGGCGGGCTCGGCGGTGTATAGGTGATTGAGCGCCTTGATAAACGCCTGATGATGCTTGTGAGTCTCGTACTCCTCGGTCAGGAACCACTGGATGGACTCGTAGTAGCGCCATTCAATAAACTGGCCGATCTCGTTGCCCATAAAGTTGAGCTTGGCACCGGGGTGCGTCATCTGGTAGAAGGCGAGCGTGCGCAGGCCGGCAAACTGGCGCCACCAGTCGCCCGGCATGCGGCCGATCAGCGAGCACTTGCCGTGTACAACCTCGTCGTGGCTCAGCGGGCAGATAAAGTTCTCGGTAAAGGCGTACATGATGGAGAACGTGAGCAGGCCGTGGTTGCCGGGGCGCCACGGAAAATCGGTCTGCATATAGTGCAGGGTGTCATTCATCCAGCCCATGTCCCACTTGTAGTGGAAGCCAAGGCCGCCGTCCTGCGGCGGATAGGTCACGAGCGGCCACGCGGTGGACTCCTCGGCCATCATCATCACGTCGGGGTAGTGAGCCTCCACGGCGCAGTTGACCTGGCGGATAAACGCGCTGGCGTCCAGGTCCTCCTCGGTACCGTACTTGTTGAACTTCTTTTGGCCCGGATCGTCGATGCCAAAGTTGAGGTACAGCATGCTGGACACGCCGTCCATGCGGATGCCGTCAACGTGGAAGTTCTCGAGCCAGTACAGCACGTTGGAGACCAAGAAGGAGCGGACCTCGCCGCGGGCGAAGTCGAACTTGTGCGTACCCCAGTTGGGGTGAATCTCGTGCTCAAACAGCATGTGGCCGTTAAAGGTGGCAAGGCCGTGGGAGTCGGCGCAAAAACCGCCGGGCACCCAGTCCATGATCACGCCAATGCCCGCCTCGTGGCACGCATCGATAAAGTGCATAAGCTGCTGCGGGTTGCCGTAGCGCGACGTGGCGGCGTAGTAGCCGGTCGTCTGGTAGCCCCAGGAGCCATCGAAGGGATGCTCCATGAGCGGCATGACCTCGATATGCGTGTAGCCCATGTCGCGCACGTAGTCCACGAGCTCCACCGACAGGTCGTCGTAGGTGTAGAACTCGCCGCGCTGCGCGGGGAAGGGATCCATGGGGCCAGGGTAGTTGCCGTACTCGTCAGGCTCGCCCTTCGGTGCGTCGCCGTGGCGCTTCCATGAGCCAATATGCACCTCGTAGATGTTAAGGGGCTGAGACATGTGGTTATGGCTGGCGCGGCGCTTGAGCCACGCGGCATCGTTCCACTTGTAGCCATCGAGGGTCCACAGCACGCTGGCGGTACCCGGAGGGCACTCGGCCTTAAAGGCATACGGATCGGCCTTGTAGAGCTTTTCGCCCTCGTTGGTCTCGATGAGGTACTTATAGAGCTGGCCCTGCTCGGCGCCAGGAATAAAGCCTTCCCAAATAGCGCTCGTATGCATGGGCACCAGCGGGTTGGCTTGCTCATCCCAGTCGTTAAATTCGCCAATGACGTGAACGCTCTTTACGTCGGGCGCCCAAACGCAAAAACGCCAGCCGCGCGTACGGTTCTGCGTGTCGGGGTGAGCGCCCATCTTTTCCCAGCTGCGCTCCCAGGTGCCGATGCCAAATAGGTAGACATCGTCCTTGGTGAGCTCCGGTGCGTGCGGGGCGGCTTTGCGGGTAGCAGGCTTTTTGGTTGCTGGCTTTAGCTTTGTATCGCTCACGTTTGATCCCATCATGACGCGGCAGCGTGTTGCCTTGGTGACTAGATGCGAAAGGTCCAAGGCTGCACGAATCGAAGGGACGGCGATAGTTCTATGATTCGTTCCACCTCGCGTGCTCGGTGGAACTTTCGGCAGAAACTACGATAACACCTGTACGTTAGTTTTATGGACGAAAGCGGATTTGCGAGGGCGTTTAATCGGTAAGCGACATGTTTATACCACTGGCAGAATTGCCGTGGTAAAACCCTTGACAGTTTTATCAATTAGGGTTTCAAAACTGTTAGGCTAACGTTTGGTAAAACGTTTTTAGCAGGTTGTTTACCATTTGACATCGAAAGGCTCGTTTATGAACCACATCGCTGCTCCAAGTGTTGCTTTTATTTTCGATTGCGACGGAACACTGGTTAATAGTTCCCCCGTCTGGGGCCATGCGCAGGTCGAGTTATTGCGCCGTCATGGCATTGATGTAACGGTCGACGATTTTGCCCAGTTTGAGCACCTTTCGCTGGAGGACGAGTGCCAGGCCTACCACGACACGTGGGGCGTTGGCACGAATGGCGAGGAGCTCTACCGCGAGCTGAGCGAGATTTTGATTGATGGGTACTCCAAGGTGCCGCCGCGCGAGGGGCTCCTGGCGTTTCTGGAGCAGGCGATGGAGGCCGGTATTGCCATGTGCGTTGCCACGTCCACGCCGGCCAAACTGGTGCAGTCCGCCATTGCGGCTGCTGGCCTTGATCGC
>CABUWR010000053.1 GCA_902495265.1 uncultured Collinsella sp.
GCGGCTACGAGGGCCTCGAGAGGGTGGAGGGAGACGGGTTCTGCTACGTCCCCGGGACCGACGTGAAGTCCCTGGGCGAGATCGTCTACCTGCTCGACTGCTTCCGCGACAGCCGCGAGACGCTTGCCGTCCACGACCTGACGGAGGGCTCCTTCTCCAAGAAGCTCTGGAGCACGTTCCTGTCCTACTACGAGCCGGGGAACTTCGCCTATAGCCTCAGGCCCAACACCGACGACCGCGGCTCGTTCACCGAGTTCCTGCGCACGCCGGAGCGCGGCCAGGTGTCCATCAACGTGAGCAGGCCCGGCATCACCAAGGGCAACCACTGGCACATGAGCAAGTGGGAGAGGTTCCTGGTGGTCTCCGGCACCGCGTCAATCAAGCTGAGGAAGGTGGGGGAGGACGCCGAGGGCAACCCGTTCCCCGTCGACGAGTACGTCGTCTCCGGCACCGACATGCGCGCCGTGGAGATGATTCCCGGCTACACGCACTCCATCACCAACCTGTCCGACACCGAGGACCTCGTGACGGTCATGTGGGCAAACGAGCCCTTCGACCCCGAGAACCCCGACACCTACTACGAGGAGGTCTAGCCGCATGGGCAAGGACTATTCCGATATCGCATTCAAGGACGACGGCCGCCTGAGGCTGCTCATCATCGTGGGCACGCGCCCCGAGGTCATCCGCCTGTCCGAGGTCATCAAGAAGTGTCGCCGCCACTTTGACTGCCTGCTGGCGCATACCGGGCAGAACTACGACTACACGCTCAACGGCATCTTCTTCCGCGACCTGTCCCTGGACGACCCGGACGTCTACCTGGACGCCGTGGGCGCCGACCTGGGCGAGACCGTGGGCAACATCATCGCCTCGAGCTACAAGCTGATGGTTCAGGTCCAGCCAGACGCGCTGCTGATCCTGGGCGACACCAACAGCTGCCTGTCCGCCATCGCGGCCAAGAGGCTCCACATCCCCATCTTCCACATGGAGGCGGGCAACCGCTGCAAGGACGAGTGCCTGCCCGAGGAGACCAACCGCCGCATCGTCGACGTGATCTCCGACGTCAACCTGGCCTACTCCGAGCACGCCCGCCGCTACCTCAAGGACACCGGCTGCGCCCCCGAGCGCACCTACGTCACGGGCTCTCCCATGGCCGAGGTCCTGCGCGCCAACCTGGAGAAGATCGAGGCGTCGGACGTCCTGACCGAGCTCGGTCTGGAGCCCAGGCGCTACATGCTGCTGTCCGCGCACCGCGAGGAGAACATCGACACCGAGGCCAACTTCACGAGCCTGTTCACCGCGATCAACGCGCTCGCGGAGAAATACGACATGCCGATCCTGTACTCCTGCCACCCGCGCTCCCGCAAGCGCCTGGAGGCCACCGGCTTTCAGCTCGACCCGCGCGTGCGCATGCACGAGCCCATGGGCTTCCACGACTACAACTGCCTGCAGATGAACGCCTTCGCCGTGGTGTCCGACTCCGGCACCCTGCCCGAGGAGTCCAGCTTCTTCGCGAGCGTCGGCCGCCCGTTCCCGGCGGTGTGCATCCGCACCTCCACCGAGCGCCCCGAGGCCCTGGACAAGGCCTGCTTCACGCTCGCCGGCATCAGCGAGCGCGGCCTGCTCCAGGCCGTCCGCACCGCCGTCGAGCTCGACGCCGAGGGGTCGCTTCCCGAGGCGCCCGTTCCCGACTACGCCGACGAGACCGTCTCCACCAAGGTGGTCAAGATCATCCAGAGCTACACCGGCGTCGTGGACAAGATGGTGTGGAGGAAGGGGGCTTAGCCAGACATGCCTTTCCTATTCGTTTCCACTGGAGATTGCTACCAGACGCCGTATATCGAAGCCTATGAGTCCTGCTTTGAAGGTGAGTACGACTTCCTCTACTGGAGCCGTGGCGACGTCTCTTGCAGGATAGCCCGCGCTAACGCTATCCCTTACAAGTCAAAGGGCGAGAGCAAGCTCGACAAGCTGACCGGCTACGCCGGTTTTTGCTCATTCGCCAAGGATTGTCTTCGGAAAAAGAACTACGACGGTATCGTGTTGCTGCAAACCCAGGCGGCACTGCTCCTATCCTCTTATCTGAAGAGGCATTATCAAGAAAAATACATCTGCGATATTCGCGATTATTGCTTCGAGAAGCTTCCTTTTGTGCGGGGCATTGAGAAGTCCCTCTTTGGGTGCTCCTATGCCAATTTCATCTCATCTCCCGGTTATGCGAAATTTTTGCCCTCGGGTGTGGAGTATCACTTGCTGCACAATAATCATCCGGGTCTTTATAGAAGCGAACCTTCGTCGGCGGCGCAAGGCCCCATCAATATCGTTTTCTTGGGCTCGATTCGTTTTCATGATCAGTGCCGCAAGCTCATAAAGGCTTTTTCTAATGACGAGAGATTCAGAGTCTCTTTCGTCGGCGCTGGCGCACTCGCGCTGAAGAACACTTGCGGAGACTTGGATATTGAAGGGGTTTCCTTTCAGGATTCTTTTTACCCTTCCCAAACCGTAAACTTACTAGAAGGTGCAGACCTGCTCTTTAACCTGTACGGGAACAACAGCCCGTTTCTTGATTACGCTCTGTCCAACAAGTTGTATTATGCCGCCGAGCTTGGGAAGCCGATTTTGGTCTGCCCTAATACCTTTATGGAAGAGATAACTCTGGAGTATGGGCTCGGTTTTTCCGTTGACTTGGAACGCGAAGATGCCAGCACAAAGCTCTTAGAGGAATACTCCCGTTTCGATTTTAGTGCCTTCGATGAGGGGCGGCATTCGTTTATCGAGAAAGTCAATCGCGAGAACGACGATGCAAACCGGTTGATGAAAGCGTTTTTTGCCAATGAGTAGGGCAATACGCAATTCGGATAGGAAAACTACCGGCGCATTCGAGTGGCTATTCGCCATTTGCTTTGCCGCAGGGATACTCTGTTCGCTCATACTCGCTATGGGCGAGAGGCCTGTGATATACGAGCTTATACCGCTTCTGCCGCTGTCTTTTTCTGTCTTTTGCACGCTTTTGCTTGCCCCGTTATTCTTAAGGGACAGATCTTGGACGGTCCTCATCGTCTATGTCTGCTGTTTCTTGCGCTACGTTGTTCTGCCTGTCATCCTATGCTCTGATCCTTGCTACTCCATCTCACTTTACCAACCCACGAGCGAAGAGGTGGGATCTGCGATCCTGTTTATGGTTTACGAATTGCTGTTCATCAGCATCGGTTTTGCCATATATGGTCTGGTGGTTCACAAGAGAATTGATTCTAAGGCGGTGAGCGCAATGCAGGAACCCGCCGGAGTCGTTTTCGCGCTTTTTGTCTTCGCTGCGCTCGTCATCTTCGTTGTCTTTCCCGAATCAAGGCAAGGTCTCAGCTTCATTTCCATTGACGCCGGAACCGGAGCGCGTATGGGTGGCTTGAAATCGACCTTCGGCAACGTTACTCGCCAGCTGGTGCTTATCGGTATGCTCATGGCCTTTGTCCTCTTCTCGACATGGTGCTCTAGGAAAGCATCCGAGATGGGATCCGCGCGCTATTATTGGATGGCGCTCATGGCGGCTCTTTTGTGCGTATGCGTTGTGGTTGACGAGAAGAGATCCGTTCAGGTCTATAGCGCTTTTGCGGTTATAGTGCTCTTGACTAAGTTGTTCCCTGGAAAAGCTAGAAGGACAGTTGGCTTAGTCGCAGGACTAGCCTTCGCCCTTGTAGCCCTGCTCACCATCTACAAGAATTTCTACGTGTTCAACTATGCTTCCTATGCCGATGCTCTAGTGAACTCGAATGGTTTCGCCGGTGTCGGTAAAACGGCCGAGCTCTACTTGCTGGGACCCGTTTCGGTCGCCGCCGGACTCAACGGGTCGCTCGCTGATGCACAGAACCTTGGCTCACTTCTCTACGACTTTGCTCGTTCCTTTATCGGACTGAGCTTTTTTGTGAAGGGGTCAGATTTTACGGCCGCTGGAGCTATGTACAACCAGTTCGTCTCGGGCGGAACATCAGCCTCCGGCGTTCTCCTTCCTATCAGTGTTGAGGGTGGAACCTGCACCTTCCTTGCCCTCGGTCCCGCCTTGACTTTGGGCTTTCTGCTCTTTGCCCTCTTTTTGGAACGGAAAATGCGCAACGCGACTTCTCCCGTTGTCATTTTCTATATCGCATATGTCTATATCCGCATGGCAACTTGCCTCGTTTCCGCTGCAGTTAGCTCTGTCGTCCTCTCGTTTTCGTCCGTGATCGTGATTGTTGGTGCCCTGTGGTTGGCGCAGCGGCTTTTGTCTAAAAAAGGTAGGGTGGTTCAGTAGTGGGCTCATTAGTAGCGAGGCTTAAGAACGGCAAGGCTGCCAAACAGATTGTGCTTCTCTCGTCTGGATCCCTCATCGCCCAGCTTCTCACGTTTGCGATGTCGCCGGTGCTGACACGTCTGTATTCGACCGAGGTCATCGGCCTCTTCACGTTTGTTCTTTCGATTGTCTCCGCTTTTTCAGGCGTCATCTGCCTTCGGTATGACGTCTCAATAGTTACTGCCGACAAGGAGTCCTTCGGGCCGTTGTTCAAAGCGTGTGTGATTATAACCGTTGCTTTATCACTCCTAATTGGGGTCGGCTCTTTCGTGGTGTGCTGGGTTTTCGAAATGGTCGAGCCGAGTTCGCTTTGGACAATAGTTTTCGTCTTCCCACTCTTGTTGGTTGCCGGAGCTATTAACATACTTAACGGCTGCAACAACAGAAACGAAGAGTACAAGGCAATCAGCAATGCATACGTTGGCCGTTCTGTTGCCCAGAATGCCATTATGGTTGGCGCCGGACTCGTCGCCCCAAATGCCGCTGTGCTTCTTGTTTCTCAGTTTGTTGGACAATTCGCAGGGATCAAGCTTCAGCTGAGAGCGCTCCACGACAGCTGGAAGGATGCCCTCAGGGAGGACTCCGACGCTGTGAGACGGGCAGTAGCCGACAATCGTGCGCAGGCATTATTTTCAACGCCCGCGACCCTGCTGAACGCGGCATCTTATTCTCTTGTCAGCCTTTGCATTGGTAATGTCTACGGGATGGGAGTCCTCGGCCTTTATTCCATATCATTTAGGGTGCTCGGGGTTCCTCTCGCTGTTTTCAGCTCAAACATCGCAAGGGTCCACTGCAAGCTTTCGGAGAGGGAGATGGGTCTCAGCGGTTCCTATTTAAAGTCGACCCTTAAGATGCTCCTCGCCTCCCTTGCTATCATCCTTCCTATCAGTGCTTTGCTGTTTTTTTTCTCCCCCCCGGCCTTCTCCGTCCTCTTCGGCCCAGAATGGGAGGAGGCGGGCGTATACGTTCAGATTCTCGTACCGATGTTTTTGCTGCGCTTCCTCGCAGGCTCGATTGGCTACGGTTTCTTCCTGTCCAAGAAACAGTGGCAGGAGACGGTCATCCAGTTGCTTCTGCTCATTACTCTTGTCGGCGTTTTGGCGATTTCAGTCGCCTGTGGAGCCGATGTAATCAACTTTCTCACCGCATTGTCGGCCACTTGGTCGGTTGTGTACCTGACGGAGATTGGTCTATTCGTTGTTAACTCTAAGCGAGGTGCTTAAATGAACGAAAAAATATCCCTTACGACGATTCACAGCCAGAATAATAACTTTGGCTCGGTCTGGCAGGCATTCGCCCTTTCCTGGTTCCTGGAGAAAAACGGGTATCGTCCCGAAACCCTTGATTATCGTCCCTCGTACTCGAACGGTCTTACCTCGGTCAAGCGCATACCAACCATGCTTGCCGGCCGTTTGTTACATGGGCCGGCAGTTAGGACCAGGGAGAAAAGGTTCCAGTCTTTTATCTCGTCAAGGCCACTCAGCCGCAGGTACGCGCGTTACAACGAAATTAAGTCTTGCCCCCCTCAAGCTGATGTCTACCTTATTGGGAGCGACCAGGTCTGGAACCCAGATTACCTTTGCGGCAACGACCCCGCTTATTATCTCGAGTTTACGGACAGCAATAAGAAGCTCGCTTTTTCGGCGAGCGCCGGAAAGTTGCTCAGTCAGGATGAGGCCGGGGACCTTCTTCGTAAAACCAAGTGTTTTTGCTCGATGTCCTTGAGGGAAGACCTTACGGCGAAACAGCTCAACGATGCGGGGCGCGAGGACGCCGTCCATACGCTCGATCCCGTCTTTCTCCTCGACGGTGACGAGTATCGTTCTCTCGCGTCCTCGTCATACGAGACAGGCGTTCCCAAGAACGGCTATATCCTGGTCTATGCGATCAACAAAGACGAAGTTCTCGAAGAGGTTGTTCGCAGGGCGCACGATGTGACAGGAAAGCCCGTTATCCAAATCGGTGGCCTTGCCTCGAAATGTGCAAGCGATTATTTTCCGCGCGATGCCGGACCCAAGGAGTTTATTAACCTTTTAGACGGGGCTGATCTCATGATCACGAGCTCCTTCCATGGGGTCGCCTTCTCGCATATCCTCAGAAAGCAATTCATCTGCCTTCTTCCGGGCGGAAATCACTTGCGATTAGAGAGCCTCATGCGTGACGCGGGCACCTCGGATCGTCTTGCGCGGAACGTCGAGGATGCCGTAGAACTTATCGATAAGCCTATCGACTTTGGTTTCGTTTACGAACGGCTTTCCCCGATCGTTGACTTTTCGAGAAGTTACCTGCTCGCCTCCATTGAGGAGGTGCTCGATTAGATTGACTAAAGAGATCTGCGACTTCGAATTATGCACAGGGTGCCAGGCCTGTGTGTCTGTTTGCCCCACAGGGTGCGTCACCGCTGCTGCCGACAACGAGGGCTTTTTTAGGCCCGTTGTCGACAGCGACCGGTGCATAGATTGCGATCTGTGCAGGAAGACATGTCCCATTAACAACCGCGTTCTGAGCAAAAGCCTCCCTACGAAGAGCTATTTGTTTCAGACCTTGTCCCCGAGCAATAAGCTGGAGAGCGCCTCGGGCGGAGCTTTCCAGGATATATGCCGCGCCTTTCTCGGCGGTTGCAGTGATGTTGCCATCTTCGGCGTCGGACTTGACTCCGAAAACCGTGCCCGCTTTGCCCGCGTTGACTCCGTTGCAGAGGTTCGTACCTTCTCGGGCTCAAAATATGTTCAAGCGGAAATCGGCGATATCTACAAGGATGTCGAGAATTGCCTGCGCAGCCGCAAACACGTCGTATTCAGTGGAACACCCTGTCAGGTTGACGGACTGCGACGCTATTTGCGCCGCCCCTATGACAAGCTGCTGTGCATAGATCTTGTTTGCCATGGCGTAGGGTCCCCAAAAGTCTTCGAACGTTATGTTGGGTACTTGGAGCGCAAATACGGCTCTAAAGTTGAGCAATTCCAATTCACGGTGAAAAAGGGCGGATGGCTTCATAGAAGGGTGCTCGCACGGTTCGCGAACGGTAAGCAATACAGCCGAATGGCGATAACGCTAGACGATCCATACATGACCGCCTTCTTTTCCCATGCCATCATGAGGCCTTCTTGCTATTCCTGCCGTTACACCAACCTTTCGCGTGTCGGAGACCTGACGATAGGCGATGCGTGGGGCGTGGAGAAGAGAAAGCCTAAACAATACTATCGAGA
Organism: uncultured Collinsella sp.; assembly: GCA_902495265.1. Classification (GTDB taxonomy): domain Bacteria; phylum Actinomycetota; class Coriobacteriia; order Coriobacteriales; family Coriobacteriaceae; genus Collinsella. The sequence goes on from CABUWR010000053.1 coordinate 7,531, forward strand.
GGGTGTCAGCCTGATAATCGCCTCTTCCGAAAAAGGAGAGAAGGCTCTTCGCGCTTGCGGGAATCTCGGTCGACTTGAAGAGGTCGAATTGGCAGATTACATAGGCTCTAACCCGCAACTCCAAGAGCCTATCAAACCTCATCCGTCTCGAGCACAGTTGATGGCGCTTGCGACCGCAGACGACGTGCCGTTCGATGACTTTGTAGACAAGCTGTGCTATCGCTCGAAACTACGCCGATGGGTTTCCGAGGCAAAAGCACGGTTTAGCTAGTTTGGGAGGTTTGTCTTAATGAAGAAAGTGATGCTCGTCTTCGGCACCCGCCCGGAGGCCATCAAGATGTGCCCGCTCGTCAACGAGCTGAAGGCGCGCGCGGATGAGTTCGAGACCGTCGTCACCGTGACCGGCCAGCACCGCGAGATGCTCGACCAGGTGCTGCGCGTCTTCGA
>CABUWR010000054.1 GCA_902495265.1 uncultured Collinsella sp.
AACTACGAGCGCAGCCACATCGACGGTGTGCGTAACACCTTTGAGCTCGTCCGCGCCTACGTACAGCGCTAGGGGAGCAGCTTGCGACTCGGCTGACCAATTGCTCTAAGGCCCGATTGCTCGGGCCTTTTTTCGCGTCAGTCTGTTTAGTATTATGCTGTATGTAACTAATTAACTTTACGTTTGGAATACTTAACGAGGTGATGCGGCGTATGGATACATCTGAGTACTTGTCTATGGGTGATGCTGCCCACCTGTTGGGCGTTACGAAAGCCCGCATATCTCAACTTGCCGCATCGGGAACGCTCGCGTGCGATATTGTGGGCGGACGGAAGATGGTTGAGTATGATTCTGCGGTTGCTTATCAAAAGGTCCGCAAACGAGGGCGCCGTCCTGCAGCCGATGTGGGACGCAAGTTTACGCTGATGTCGGCCGACCATGAGGTCGCGCATGTCTCATTTGATCCGACGCGCGAGTTTCCCTTCGAAATCGCCGAGGTCCTCGATGCGCAACGAATGCCGTTAGGCACGTGCTCGAGCTCTTCTCCTACAGTGAATAAACGGGAGCTCAACGTGTGGTGGAGCCATCGGTCGGTGCCTGACGTCCGTCCCGGACTCGTCTCGCGCTATCGTGAACTGGGAATTGCCAGTGGTATCGAGGTTCCGGTTCGGTGCCTGGGTCTCTCGCTTTCGGATTGCTATTGGCTGCGGCCGGCAGAATGCGATGAGCTCGAATGGCAAAACATCAATTACTTTGAGAACGAATTTGAGCGATCGGCGCCCGAAGAGCGTTCGGGTTGGCTGGAAGGCATCGGTCTTAAAAATCCGGACAACACGTCCGAGGGCGAGCTCCCTAAATCGTGGATGATCCGAAACGGCATTCGCGTTTTGGCTAAAGGTTGCGGGATGGACGATCAGCGTCCCTTTAACGAGGCGGTTGCAACGGCTCTACAGCGTCGCTTGCTGTCGGAGGGCGAGTTTGTTCCCTATACGGTTGAGCGGATGTTCAATGGCCCCGTGTGCCTGTGTGACGACTTTCTAGACGGCCGCGAGGAATATGTTCCGGCTGTTTACGTTAAGAACGCCCTTGGCGGCCAGCGAGGAAGCTCGACGTACGACCGGTACTGCCGCTACCTCGGCAAGCATGGTGTCGATGAGGCTGCTGTGAGAAGGTCTATGTCGCAGATGATTGTCTGCGATGCCCTTTTGGCCAACAGCGACCGCCATTGGCGAAACTTCGGCATCATCTGCAATGTCGATACCCTGGAGATAAAACCTGCTCCGCTGTTCGATAGCGGCAACTGCCTGTGGTACAACGTACCAACTGCCGTGCTCGCAGCTGGGGAGTTTGGGTTTTCCGCTAAGCCGTTTGGGCCCGACCCTTCCGTCCAGCTGGCGCTTGCGGACTCACTCGATTGGTTCGACGCATCGCGACTGGACGGATTTGTTGATGAGGCGATCGAGATTCTTTCGCAGAGCGAATGGGCGACGGCGGAGGGTCGACTCGAGGCCATTTGCCGCGGCCTCGAGCGTCGCGTAATCGAGGTTAGTGCCGCTGTTGAGGTACTTCGACACGTGCAGCGATAAACCCGCGGCTACTTAAGTGCGCCGGTCACGGTGCCGCCGCCCAGGACGACGTCGCCGCGGTAGGCAACGACTGCCTGGCCGGGGGCGATGGCTCGCTGCGGCTCGTCAAAGGTCAGCAGCATTTGTCCATCGGCGCCACGCGTAAGGGTCGCTGCCTGGTCCTTTTGACGGTAGCGGTACTTGGCGCCCACGTGAATGCCGCCGGACGTGAGTTCTGCTTCCATGCGGTCGGCAGGGGCGCTCCAGATCCAGTCGTTGGCCGCGAGCGCTGTGGCTGTCAGGTCCTCGGCCTCGCCCAGATGCACGGTGCTGCTGGCGGCGTCGACGCCCGTTACGTACACGGGATGCGCCATCGCGACGCCCAGGCCCTTGCGCTGACCGATGGTGTAGCGCAGCGCACCGTTGTGGCGCCCGACCACGCTGCCGTCGCGCCACACAATGTCGCCCGGTGCAGCGGCATGTCCGCAGCGGCGCTCGATATAGCCCGCATAGTCGCCGTCCGCGATAAAGCAGATATCCTCGCTCTCGGCTTTCTTGGCGTTTATGAAGCCCTGCTCGGCGGCAATGCGGCGCACGTCGCGCTCTTTGTCCAAGCCTGCCAGCGGAAAAATCGTGTGCGCCAGACGCTCCTGCGTAAGCGAATACAAAAAGTAGCTCTGGTCCTTTTTGGAGTCCTCGCCGCGGTGCAGCTGCCAGGTGCCGTCGGGCGCCTGACTCGTTTTGGCGTAGTGGCCTGTGGCGATGTAGCCGCAGCCCATATCGAGTGCCGCATCGAGCAGCGCGCCAAACTTAATATGGCGGTTGCAGATGATGCACGGGTTGGGCGTCAGCCCCTCCTGGTAGGCGTTCACAAAACGCTCGATAACACTGTGGTCGAAGGTCTGCTGCAGGTCGAGCACATGGTGGGGTATCCCCAGGCGCTCGGCGACGGCCTTTGCATCGGCGATGTCGCGGTCGACCTTGCTCATGCCCGTGACGGGATCGGGCGCGGGGCAGGTGAGGCGCATGGTGGCACCGACGCATTCGTAGCCCTGGCTTTTGAGCAGGTACGCGGTCACGCTGGAATCGACGCCGCCGCTCATGGCGACGAGCACGCGCTTGTTGTGCATGGGGAGGTTCTCCTTGGTGGCATGTGGCCAAAAAAGAAAAGCGGCGCGGGAGGCTGGTTCCGCGCCGCAGACATTGTAGCAAGTTCGGACGTCTCGTGGGACACCCTGATTGGATGGGCTCAGACTGCCGGGAGAGAGGAGGCCGGCTCGTCCCTGAGCTCAACCTATGGGCGACGGGCCCTAGTCCTGGAAGAGTGCCGTGGACAGGTAGCGCTCACCGGTATCGGCGAGCAGCGCCACGATGGTCTTGCCCTCGTTCTCGGGGCGCTTGGCCAGCTGCAGTGCGGCCCACACGGCGGCGCCGGACGAAATGCCCACGAGCACGCCCTCCTTGTGGCCCACGGCGCGGCCGGTGGCAAAGGCGTCGTCGTTCTCGACGGGGATGATCTCGTCATAGACCTGGGTGTCGAGGACGTCGGGCACAAAGCCGGCGCCGATACCCTGGATCTTGTGCGGGCCGGCCTGGCCCTTAGAGAGCACCGGGGAGGTGGCGGGCTCGACGGCGACGACCTGAATCTCGGGGTTCTGCTCCTTGAGGAACTCGCCCACGCCGGTCACGGTGCCGCCGGTGCCAACGCCGGCGACGAAGATGTCGACGTTGCCGTCGGTGTCATCCCAGATCTCGGGGCCGGTCGTGGCCTTGTGGATGGCGGGGTTGGCGGGGTTCACAAACTGGCCGGCGATAATGCTGTTGGGCGTCTCCTTCTGCAGCTCCTCGGCCTTGGCGATGGCGCCCTTCATGCCCTTGGAACCGTCGGTGAGCACGAGCTGCGCACCGTATGCCTGCATCAGTTTGCGGCGCTCGACGGACATGGTCTCGGGCATGGTGATGATCACCTTGTAGCCGCGAGCCGCCGCCGCCGAGGCGATGCCGACGCCGGTGTTGCCGCTCGTGGGCTCGATGATGGTGTAGTCGCCGCCGCGCACGAGCTTGCCGGCCTTCTCGGCCTCGTCGATCATGTTCTTGGCGACGCGGTCTTTGACGGAGCCGGCGGGGTTGAAGTATTCCAGCTTGACGAGCACGCGGGCCTTGAGGTCCTCATCGGCCTCAAAGTGAGTGAGCTCCAGAAGCGGAGTGTGGCCGATAAGCTGATCGATGGACGTGTAAACATTGCTCATGGTGAACCTCCAAAGTGTCCAAATGACTGGATACCGTGTGGTTTTACGGTGTGTGTTGCAGCGAAACCCACAAACCTTATGGGTTGTTCGTTTTGCTGTTGGCAAGCATAGTAGACAGTAAAGCCTAGTAACACAATAGGAAATAGAAGATTATTACGAGTCGATTAACCAGCTTGACGGGAATAGGTATTTTCAAAACCAATTTTTCGGCTAGAATTTCTACGAATTAAAAGACCGAAAGGCAGCTATATATATGTTGGTTTCCACAAAGGGCAGATATGCCCTGCGCGTTATGGTCGACCTGGCCGAGCACCAGGCGGCGGGCCGTATTCCCCTCAAAGAGATCGCCGCGCGTCAGGGGATTTCGGAGAAATATCTGGAGAACATTTTGGCCACGCTCGTCCGCGCCAATATGCTCTCGGGCATGCGCGGCAAAGGCGGCGGCTATGTGCTCACGCGCCCGCCCGAGCAGTACACGGTGGGCGAGATCTTGCGCCTGACCGAAGGCAGCCTGGCACCGGTCGCATGCCTGGACGGCGACTGCAAGGGCTGCTCGCGTTCGGACGAGTGCCCCACGCTCGACGTGTGGAAGAACCTGGACAAGCTCATTAACGACTACCTCGACGGCGTGACGCTCGATACGCTCGTCGCCCCCAACGAGGGCTACGACTACGTCATCTAGCCGCACCTGCCATTTGGGGACGGGGTAGAAATGGTCGATTTTCTTGCCCTCTGAGGCTTGGCAAATGACAAGGCCGCCCATCGTTGCGATGGGCGGCCTTCGTTTTGGCGTGTTGTGGCGGTCCATATCCGGTCGCTTTAGTTCCTGGCGACGCTGTCGAGAATGCTGCGCATGATGGATACCAGGATGCTGCCCATAAAGGCCGATCCAAAGCCGGCAATGGAGATACCCGCTCCCAGCAGATTGACCGACAGGTAGCTGGCCAGCTCGAGCATAAAGCTGTTGACTACGAGCTGAAAAATACCAAGCGTGATAATAGTGAGCGGCAGTGAGATGACCGTCAGGAACGGCTTGACGAGCGAGTCGACGATGTTGAGGAACAGTCCCACGAAGGCAAAGCAGACCCAGGCGTCGGCCATGCCGAAGGGCTGAATGCCGGGGACGAGAAACGTTGCTATCGCGATGGCGATTGAGGTCAAAAGCCAGTTGAGCAAAAAGCGCATGGTGGAGATCCTTTCTTGCGCAAGACGTGGCAAAGAGGCGTGAGAGGCGCACATCTTTGCAACTCGGATAGATGCGCGGGCACGGTCCTGTTTGGGCGCCCATTGTCTCAGATATTCGTGGAGCTTGCGTGCGCATTCGGTTTCAAACCGGCGTTCGTCCTAAAAAACGCGCCGCTGGCAGAGAGTCTTGTCGCTTTAGTTTGGTGGTGTGCTACACTGCTACGGGCAAAAGCCACAGGCGTTGCCCTATTGCATAGAACGGGCGAACGATGCCCGATGTCAGTATCAACTTCGATGCCTTTTGGCGGGTTTGGCGGTGATCGATGAATATCGAGAACATGTTTGACAAGCCTGATGTCAAGCAGCTGGTCCACGCATTTAGCCTTTTGGACGACGAGAAAGATATCCAAGCGTTTTTGACCGATATCTGCACGCCGCGCGAGATTTGCGATCTATCGCAGCGTCTGCAGGTCGCGCGTTACCTGGACGAGGGCGAGCCCTATGTCGAGGTTCAGGCGCGTACCGGCGCTTCGTCCACCACGGTGAGCCGTGTATCCAAGGCGCTCAACGGCGAGTACGGTGGCTACCGCAAGATCCTCATTAAACTGGAGGATGGCGAGTAGGCCGCGCCAAAAACGAATTGTGCAAAACCGCTCCTCCGGGGGCGGTTTTTTGATCCCTTGGGGACGGAGGAAAACGGATCATCGGGTTAGACTGACCCCCTCGATGATCCGTTTTCCTCCGTCCCCAAGGGATCAAATCTGTTGGCGTGGGGCAAATCTGTCCGCTTGGGCGGGTAGGATGGATGCATTGATTATTGCGAACAGTTTGAGCGGAGGACCATGCCTGTTCGAATCTATACCACCAATGCCGGCACGGATTTGAGCGATGCCGAGTTGGCGTTGCTTGCCGACCTTATTGCCCGCCACGGGCGTGCCGTGCTGCTGGCGCCAACGTTTGCCGAGCTCGACCTGTGCCGTCATGATGCGGCGGAAGCCGGCGTTTCGCTGGGTATCGACTACAAGACGCCTACATCGTGGCTTCGCTCGATTTGGGAGCTTTTGGGCGACGGGCGCGGTTTCGTCGACAACCTGCAGCGCCAAATGCTGCTCTCGGACATGGTCACGCGTCTCGACGATGCCGACCTGCAGCCGCTTTCGCGCAGCCAGGGCACGGTACGCATGCTTGCGCGCATGGCCCGCGATGTGCTGCCGGGTGTGGCGGGGACGACGGCCGAGCGATGCCGTGGCAACAATTGCCAGCCTGAGCCAAAAAGCGATGCCGAGGCTCGTGTGTTTGAGCTTTTGCGTGCCTACGCGGGCGGTTTGGACCGTCGAGATATGGTCGAGCCCTGTGAGGCGGCTGACATTATGGCCGGTGCCCTGGCCGATAACCTGCCGGCGTGCGCCCGCGCCGTATGCGTGCGCGGTGTCACGTCGTTTACGCACGGCCTGCTCGAGCTGCTGTCTGCCGTGGCGAACAATGGGGGAGAGGTCGTCGTGCTGCTTGCCCGCGAGCAGGCGGCGATGCGCGAGGAGCTTGCCACGGCATTTGATGCCCGCGGTGTGCTGTTTGAGATCGCGCCGCTGGGGGAGGATGCCGTCGCGTCTGATGTCGCTTGCGGGACCGCCGCTCAGCCTGCCTTTATTGAGGTCGCCGGCCCCCATGCCCGTGCTCATGTCTATGCGGACGCCATCGATAAGTTGGTGAAAGCGCACAAGGAGTCCAAGGCCGATAAAACTACGGCGACGCCCGCCGACCCCGTGCGCGTGCTCGTTGTTTCTGCCCGGGCATCCCAGTTGTTCGGTGAGCTCTCCTCTCGTCTGGCGGCTCGTCATATCGCTGCCGAGACAGTTGAGTTCACGGCGTTTTCCCAATCCATTGCGGGCAGGCAGTTTGCGGCGCTCGTCGGCCTGATCGAGCGCATGAAGGCCGCCGATGAAGGCACGGTGTCAAAGACCGAGTGGTGGCCCGTGCCGGAGCTTACCGACTGGATCTACAGTCCGCTTTCGGGCGCTGATGCCGTCAATGCCCGTACCTTCGATAAGAATATGCGTCTCTCGCGCAGCAAGACTACCGAGGGCGTTAAGAGCCTGCTGCAGAGCGTTCAGGGCCAGGTTAGGGGCGCGCGCAAGGCGGCGAGCGACGATAACTGGTTTAAGAATGTACCGTGCGTGGTCTCGGACGTGTTCCAGGCGTTGTGGCGTGACAAGCCCGTGACGGCGCTCAAGGCCATGCTTGCCGTTGCCGAGGCGTTGCCCGATCGCTCGCTGGGCAGCTTGGATGGCCAAGCCCGTCGCCAGGCGGAGGTGGCCCTGCTGCGCCACGCCATCGACATCCTTATGAACGGCGCCCGCGCGCTCGACGTGTCGCAGGTCGCGACCGTGCCCGTGCTCGATGGCATTCGCACCAGGGTGGACAAGCGTAGCACCGCCTACGATTACGAGACCCACGAGGTCGACCGCGCGCCACGTGCCCAGGTCCGTTTTGCTTCGCTTGCCGACGCGGCGGCTCTGCGCCCCGGCAGCTACGATGCCGTGCTGTTTGCCGATGTCGATCTGGACAGCTATCCACTCTCGCACGAGGAGGGACCGCTGGCTACGCTGACGGCGAGCCTTGGTCGCGAGGGCGTGACGCTTGAGCCCGCGGCCCTGCTGCGCGTGCGCTTTGGTCACGCGATGCAGGCGGCACGCGGCCCGGTTGCGCTTGCGCGCGTGACGCACGATCGCCAGGCGCGCGAGTGCTATCCGGCTGCCGTGTGGACCGAGCTGCGGGCGCATGCCGAGGCCGCTGAAGCTGCTAAGGCCGCAGACGCCGACAAGGCAGCTGAAGACGCTAAGGTCGCTGACACCGACAAGGCCACTGACGATGCTAAGGCCGCTGACGCCGACAAGGCGAAGTGCGTGGGTGAGGGCGATATCGTGAAGGACTTCG
>CABUWR010000055.1 GCA_902495265.1 uncultured Collinsella sp.
ATTTGTCGAGCACCGGCAACTCGAGCGTCTTCGCGCGCTCCTCGTACGGCTCCAGAATGGCCTCCTCCAAGGCCTTACAGGCGGCGGCACGCACCTTGTGCACGGCAGAGAAGCCCATACCGCAGCCCTCATCGAGCGCCACATCAAAGCTCGCCGCCTCAAAGGGCGAGGAGCCCATGCGGCCCACATGCTCAACCAGGTCGGATGCCTCGACCGCGCGGGTCTTGGCGGCCTCGACGGTGAAGCCCGTGGCGGTGGCGGTGAGCGCGGGGTTGTCGCAGCAGGTGAGTGTGACAGTAAACGGCTCGCCCAGGCGCGCCACGACGGACACATCAACAGCTCGGCGGCGCAGCACATCGCGCTTGAGCGCGGCACCGGCGGCGTCGATGGCACGCTGACTGCGAATCACGCGGACGCGGCAGCCCTCGGGCATGCTGCGGGGCACGCGGCACTCGATAACATCGCCCGCGGCGGCATCATCGGCGGCAATGGTGGTCAGGAACTGGTCAAACTCGTTATCGTGGCGAAGTTCCAACAAGTCGCCCTTGCCCACGGGTTCAAACAGCTCAATGCGGGCGATGGCGGCGCGGCGACGGCGGTCGTCGGGCTTGAGGCCACGCACATCGCGGTTGGCCGGGCGGCTGCCCAGCACCGTGCCCACGATCTGGCCGCGGTTGTTGGAACGCTCGTAGCTCATCATCTCGTCGCCCGAGGTGCCGTCCTGATAGGCGTGCGTAAAGTCGCGGTTGAAGCAGCGCTTGAGCTGGCGCTGGCGGGCGGCTTCCTCGTCCTTGGCAACGGCGACCCCTGCCAGCATGTCATCAATTTCGTGACGATACACATCAACGATGGAGTACACGTAATCGGGCGCCTTCATGCGGCCCTCGAGCTTGAGAGACGCGGCGCCGGCATCATACAGACGGCGAACAAGCTGCGAAGTGTTGGTGTCGCGCGGGCATAGCGCACGCTCGCGACCGGCAGGGGAGAGCGAGCGGCCGTTCTCGTCGATCAGCTCGTAGGGCAGGCGGCAGGGCTGGGCGCACATGCCGCGGTTGGCCGAGCGGCCCGCCATGGCAAAGCTCGACAGCAGGCACAGACCCGAGTAGCAAAAGCAGATGGCGCCGTGGCTAAAGACCTCAAGGTCCACATCGGGCGCGGCATCGTGAATGGCGGCAATCTCGTCGATGGAAAGCTCGCGCGAGAGGGTTACGCGGTCGGCGCCCTGCTCGCGGCACCAGATAGTCCCGCGGTCGTCATGGATGTTCGCCTGGGTCGAGATATGTGTCTCGATGCCGGGCATCGTACGCTTGACCTCAAAGAACAGGCCCCAGTCTTGGATGATGAAGGCGTCGGCGCCCAGCGTGGAGCAACGATGGATGAGTTGCAGCGCATCGCCCATCTCGGACTGCTTGATGACGATGTTGACCGTGACGTAGACGCGCGACCCGGCCAGGTGTGCAGCACGGCAGGCCTGCTCAAAGGCCTCGTCGGTAAAGTTGGTGGCCTTGCGGCGGGCGTTGAAGCTGCCCATGCCGCAGTAGATGGCGTCTGCCCCGGCAGCGAGTGCGGCGGCAAAGGGCTCCGGGCCTCCGGCGGGGGCCAAGAGCTCGGGTCTGCGGTTGGTGGTTCGACTGGCGGTTGCGGTCATATCCTGCCTTTCAAAATGCTCAGATATTCAAAAGTATAGTGGTGCTGTTGCGGCAGACGAGCCCTGTGGCCCAAGCAGGATAAAGTCTTCAGCAGCCCTTGCAGCAAAAATGATCCGTTTCCCTCCGTCCCCTATGGATCGCCTGATTCGATGGGGACGGAGGGAAACGGATCATTTTGAGCTTCACCGTCCGGTCGTGCCGTTCAGCGGTCCTGGGAAACCGTTGGGCGATAAAATATTCTCGCAACGTGATAATAATCTTGCATAGCGCGGAAACCTTGAGTACTATCCCAATCAAGCGCGGTGTTCAGACCGAACTGTGCCTCCCGGTGTGAACGCCGCGCTCACGCTCTCTATTTAATCGTAAGGAGAAAAACATGAGCAAGACCGTCGTGTCTTCCGATAACGCACCTGCAGCCATCGGCCCGTATTCCCCCGGCATCCAGACCGGCAATATGGTGTTCCTGTCCGGCCAGCTGGGCATCGACCCCGCAACCGGCAAGATGCCCGAGGGCGTCGAAGCCCAGGCTAAGCAGTCCCTCGCCAACGTCGAGGCCCTGCTGACCGCTGCCGGCGCCACCTTTGCCGATGTCGTCAAGACCACGGTCTACCTGGCCGACATTGCCGACTTCGCTGCCGTGAACGAGATCTACGCTTCCAAGTTCGAGGCTCCGTTCCCCGCGCGCAGCGCTTTCCAGGTTGCCGCTCTTCCGGCCGGCGGTCTGGTCGAGATCGAGGTCGTCGCCGCTCTCTAAGACGTTGGCGAAAACAAAACATGACATGCAAAAAGACCCTGCAGTGCGCGTGAACTGCAGGGTCTTTTGTCAAGCGATGCGACAAAAATGATCCGTTTCCCTCCGTCCCCAAGGGTTAACGTTTAGCCTTCCTTGCGGACTTTTTGCAGGTAGCGGTAGACGCTGGGCTCCGAGATGCCCAGCGCGGTGGCGGCGCAGGCCACGGCGCCCTTGAGCATGAACACCCCGTTGCCGTTGAGGTGGCGAATGACGTCCACGCGGTCGCTCTGACCAAGCGACGCTACATCCAGCCCGCGCGCGCTCAGCAACTCGGAAATACTGCGGTCGATGAGTTCCTGCGTAGACTCCGAAAGGCTTTCGACCTCGATAGGGGCGGGCTCCGTGCGCGTCGGCGCCGCGTCGAAGCAGGCCATGAGCTGCTGCGCCATGGCGTTGATGGAGCGCACGGTCGAGAGGTCGGTGTTGACGCAGAGCATACCGACAATCTCGTCATTCTCGCGGATAAAGTACGTCGCCGACTCCAACGTCTTGCCACCGGCACCGCGCCCCTCGTAGCCCGTAATAAACGGCAGGTCGCGATACTTGGCGTCGTGCATGATCTTGAGTGCCAGGTCGGTGGCGGGACCGCCGACCTTGCGGCCGCTCACGATGCCGTTGCGAATATCGACGATGGCGTGGTCGGGATCCGAGAAATCGTGCAGCACGATTTCGCTGTTTTTGCCGAGTATCTGCTCCAGGAAATCGACCATCGGCAAAAAGCGACGTACGGTCTCGTTCACGGGCAACTCCTTTTGGTTCTATCGAAGTGTTCATAACAATTTTTTATCATGGTAACACGCTGCTCATCATCTCGTATATCAGCAGGTACATTGCGTAATACAGACGAACGGTAGGAATTTGGCGGTAAACGGTTGACCAAAAGAAAAGTTAGATGTTATTTTGACCAGACACTTTCCTGACCTGCGGAAATGCGTTATCTCAGCTGAAGAATAGTCTGATAACAAAAAATTATTATTGAGAATGAGAATCATCTTTAATACGATATGCAACGAAGGCACAACCTCAACCCCGCACTGCGTCACAATAGAGCGTTAGATGCGAAAACAACTATTTCGAGGATTGGTGGTCAAATGACCCAGGAGACGGTTACGAACGGCACTGAAGCCCTGTTCACTCGCGAAGGCATGCCGCCCGTTAAGGAAATGATCCCGTGTGCCCTCCAGCATGTACTGGCATCGTTTGCCGGCATCATTACACCGGCGGTCATCATGGCCGGTGTCTACGGCTTTAATAGCCAGCAGAGCACCGACATCATCCAGGTTGCACTCATTCTTTCGGCAATCGACACGGCCCTTCAGGCCTTCGCTCCCTTCCGTCGTATCGGCGGCGGCCTGCCCATCGTCATGGGCGTTTCGTTCGCGTTCCTGCCGGCCCTTCAGGCCATGGGCGCCTCGGGCTTTAGCTTTGGCGCGCTGCTGGGCGGCGAGATCGTCGGCGGTGCCGTTGCGGTTCTCTTTGGTCTGGCCTACAGCAAGATCAAGTGGCTGTTCCCGCCCGTCGTGACCGGTACGGTCATCTTCTCCATTGGCGTCTCTCTCTATCCCACGGCCGTCAAGTACATGGCCGGCGGTATGGGTACGCCGCTGTGGGGCACCCCGCAGGCCTGGTGCGTCGCTCTTATCACCTTCGCCGTGGTCTTTGCGCTCGCCAACTTTGGCAAGGGCACGCTCAAGCTGGGATCCGTGTTCTTTGGCATGATCGTTGGCATGATCGTCTCCATCCCCTTTGGCATGATCGACTTCTCCAGCGTCGCCACCGCTCAGGTCTTCGCCCTTCCCAAGCTTATGCCCTACGCGCTCGAGTTTGATCCCGAGGTCTGCATTACCCTCGCTGTCGTGTTCCCCATGGTTGCCATCCAGGTTATCGGTGACGTTTCCGCCGCCTGCCTGGGCTCCATCGACCGTATGCCCACCGAGCGTGAGCTCTCCGGCGCTATTGTGTCTCAGGGCCTCACCTCTATGGTCGGCGGCCTGCTGGGCGGTCTTCCCACCAGCGCCCTTGGCCAGAACGTGGGCATCATCTGCTCCAACAAGGTCGTCAACAAGTGGGTCTTTGTGATCATCGCGGCCGTCTTTGCCATCGCCGGCCTGTTCCCGCAGCTCTCTGCCGTCCTTTCCGCCATCCCGCAGCCTGTCATCGGCGGCGCGACCGTCGGCGTCTTTGGCACCATCACCATGAACGGTGTGCGCATGTTCACCCGCGAGGGCCTCACGCAGCGCACCACCACCATCGTCGGCACCTCGGTCGTCTTTGGCCTGGGTATCTGGATGGCCAGCGGTTGCCTTGCCGGCGAGGGTATGCCCGCCTGGGTGTCCACCGTCATCGGCTCCAATGCCGTAACCCCCACCGCCATCATGGCCATTGTCCTTAACCTGATCCTTCCGCAGACGCCGGTCGTGGCTCAGCATATCGATGCTGCCAAGGACGCTGCCGTGGATCTGGTCTTGCCCGAGAGCAAGAAGTAACCAATTCGGTGCTATTCGCCGGCGGACGCATCGCCTCGTCCGCCGGCGCCATGCGGCGCCAAGCCGCACTTCAAAGGGCTTGTCCCTTTGGTGAAGCGTTGACGGGAGAGGGCCCGTTTCCGGTGTAGGCCGGCGCTTCGCACTCCGCCATGTCAGAGGTGTCAAACCCCGCCCCTGATGTTGAAGGGAGCATCCATGCTTCTGGTCGCTAACGGTTCCGTCTTTACCCGCAACGCTCAGACTCCGTTCATTCCCAACGGTGCGGTCGCCATTGACGGAGATACGATCGTCGAAGTGGGCCCCGAGCGCGAGCTCAAGGCCAAGTACTCGGATGCCGAGTACGTCGACGCCCAGGGCAACCTCATCATGCCCGGACTTATCAACTGCCACACCCACATCTACTCGGGTCTGGCCCGCGGCCTTGCCATTAAGGGCTGCAACCCCACCAACTTCCTGGAGAATCTTGAGCAGCAGTGGTGGAAGATCGACGACAACCTGACGCTCGACGGCACCAAGGCCAGCGCCTATGCCACGATTCTGGATTCCATCCGCGACGGCGTCACCACGATCTTCGATCACCATGCGAGCTTCTGCGAGATTCCGGGCAGCCTCTTTACCATTAAGGACGCCGCTCAGGAGCTGGGCATGCGTTCGTGCCTGTGCTACGAGGTTTCCGACCGCCGTGGTCAGGAAAAGTGCGACCAGGCTATTGCCGAGAACGCCGAGTTTGCCCAGTGGGCCGCCAAGGAGCGTCGCGATAACGATAACCACATGATCGCCGCCATGTTTGGCGGACATGCCACCTTTACGCTGTCGGACGAGACCATGGACAAGATGGCCGAGGCCAACAACGGCCTGACCGGCTTCCACATCCACGTGTGCGAGGGCATGAACGACGTGTGGGATTCCCGCCTCAACCGCGGTGGCATCAGCCCCGTCGAGCGCCTGCTGCAGCACAACCTGCTCGGTCCCGACACCATGCTCGGCCACTGCATCCATGTGACGCCCGCCGAGATGGATATCGTCAAGGAGTCCGGCACCTGGCTGGTCAACAACCCCGAATCCAATATGGGCAACGCCGTGGGCTGCGCCCCCGTGCTCGAGTTCTTCCGCCGCGGCATCCCCGTGTGCATGGGCACCGATGCCTACACCCACGATATGCTCGAGAGCCTCAAGGTTTTCCTGATCATCCAACGCCACAACGCCGCTATGCCCAACGTGGGCTGGTGCGAGGCCATGACGATGCTGTTCGAGAACAACGCCAAGATGGCGAGCAAGTACTTCGATCGCAAGCTCGGTGTGCTCGAGGCCGGCGCTGCCGCCGACGTCATCGTCATGGACTACAAGCCCTTTACGCCGCTGAGCGAGGAGAACATCGACGGCCACATGCTCTTTGGCATGATGGGCAAAAACTGCCGCACCACCATCATCAACGGCCGCGTCCTGTACAAGGATCGTGAGTTTGTCGGTATCGATGAGGACAAGATCAACGCGTGGACCATGGCTGAGTCCAAGAAGCTCTGGAGCACGCTCAACGATCGCGCCTACTAATTCACAAGTAGATTCGCGCGCGTCGGATGTTTCGCCGCATCCGACGCGCGTATAGGCGACCTCCGCGGGGTCGCCGGCGCTGTGCTAGCGCTACACCGTATTTGCGCCCGCCGCGCGGTCTCGCCGGGCGTTACAGAGAGGAGCTCATTATGAGCGACATCATGAGGCCGATCCCGTTTTCGCAGCTGATGAACTGGATCATCGAGGAGCACAAGACTCAGGGCGCCGTCTTTGGCGTGCGCAAGATGGTCACGACCAACCAGGAGGGCGCGCTTCCCATTTTTGACGAGCGCATCGAGACTCCGTTTGGCCCGGCCGCCGGCCCCAACACGCAGCTTGCCCAGAACATCGTGGCATCCTACGTGGCCGGTTCCCGCTTCTTTGAGCTCAAGACCGTTCAGGTTATGGACGGCGAGGAGCTCTCCAAGTGTGTGAACAAGCCCTGCATCGTGGCGCAGGACGAGTGCTACAACTGCGAGTGGTCGACCGAGCTCGAGGTTCCGCAGGCCTTTGCCGAGTACGTGAAGGCATGGTTCGCCTGCCACCTCATCGCTCGCGAGTACGGCCTGGGCAGCCCGGATGGCTTTGTCTTCAACATGTCCGTGGGCTATGACCTGGAGGGCATCAAGAGCCCCAAGGTCGACGCCTACATCGAGGGCATGAAGGACGCCAGCGGCTCCGAGGTTTGGAACGAGTGCCGCACGTGGGCGCTCGCTAACCTGGACAAGTTTGAGCATGTCGATGCCGCGTTTGTCGAGTCCATCCCGGCACGCGTTTCCAACTCCATCACCGAGTCCACCCTGCACGGCTGCCCGCCGGCGGAAATCGAGCGCATCGCGACCTATCTGATCACCGAGAAGGGCCTCAACACCTACATCAAGTGCAACCCCACGCTGCTGGGCTATGAGTTTGCCCGCCAGCGTCTGAACGAGCTGGGCTTTGACTACATCGTCTTCGATGACACGCACTTCCGCGAGGACCTGCAGTGGGCCGATGCCGTGCCCATGTTCGAGCGCCTGATTGCCCTGTGCGCCGAGCGCGGCCTGGAGTTTGGCGTCAAGCTGACCAACACGTTCCCCGTCGACGTGACGAGGAACGAGCTGCCCTCCACCGAGATGTACATGTCCGGCCGTTCGCTGTTCTCGCTGACCATCGAGGCCGCCCGCCGCATTACCGAGCAGTTCGATGGCAAGCTGCGCATCAGCTACTCCGGCGGCGCCACGGTCTACAACATCCGCGCCCTGTATGACGCCGGTATTTGGCCCGTCACCCTGGCGACCGACGTGCTCAAGCCCGGTGGCTACGAGCGCTTTAGCCAGATGGCCGGTGAGTTTACCGACCTGGACGGCAAGCCGTTCGAGGGCGTCTCTCTCGACGCCGTGACCGCGATCCAGACCGACTCGCTCACCAACTCGCTCTACA
Source organism: uncultured Collinsella sp. (assembly GCA_902495265.1). Lineage (GTDB taxonomy): Bacteria > Actinomycetota > Coriobacteriia > Coriobacteriales > Coriobacteriaceae > Collinsella. The sequence continues at coordinate 7,902 of CABUWR010000055.1, forward strand.
AGAAGCCGCTGCGCCCGCTGCCCGACCGCA
>CABUWR010000056.1 GCA_902495265.1 uncultured Collinsella sp.
GGCGTCATACGCACGTAGCGTGCGGCCACGGCGCCGTCGAACGCCACCGTCTTACAGGCGGCGGAGCGCTCCCAATCGACTTCCTGGGTGGTCCAATGCGTGCCGTCGAGGCTCGTCTCGATGCGCATCTTGGTCACGGTGCCATTGCCGGCGTCGTCACGCGGATAGTACTCGAGCTTGTCAAGCTTGTAGGCCTTGCCGTAATCGACCGTCAGGGCCTTGCCCAGATCGTTGCCACCGGAGTGGAAACCGCCGTCGCCCGACTGGAACTCATGGTCGAAGGCGAGATCGGCCTTGTGGCTGCCATAGAGCGAGCCCTCCCAAGTGATCTTCTCAGCTGTGGGGACGTTGCGCCACGGGTCGAGCGCGGAGCTCGCCTCGAGCACGTCACTCCAGGCGGAGTAGCCATCGGCGTTGCGCGAACGAATCTGGTAGGTATGCTTGCTGTTGTAGGCAAGGTCGGCATGCGTAAACTCCGCCGCATCGCCCACGGCGAACACGGTACCGTCTACCTTAAGGTCGTAGGAGGTAGCACCATCGACCTTTCCCCAGGTGAGCTTGATGCTCGTGGGGGTGGTGGCATCCTCGGGAGCGGCAAGGTTCGCGGGTGCGGAGAGGTTCTCGTTGAGGCGGTCGACGGCCAGCGTGGCATCGGCGTTCACGAAGCCGCCGAGTTCGAGCGTCTGCGCCGCTGCAGCGACATCGGTCTTCGCGAACTTGACGTAGACCTTGGGGTTCGTGGTGATCTTGGTGTTGTTGAAGCTCTCGCCCTGCTCGGCCTCGGTGCTGTCTGCATCACTGCCGTAGTGGTTGAGGTTGGGGGTCTCGTTGTAGAAGTAGACCGCCTGGCCGGCCTCGGGGTTCGCGGCGTCAAAGGCCTCCTGCGAGTTGACCTCAACCACGTTGAGCGCGGAGCCACCGTTCTTGGCGACGACGCTCGTGGGCTTGGCGGACACGTTGGCCACGAAGGTCGTGGTGCGGTTGGAGTCGTAGCCGTTGTAGCCACCCTGCGAGGCTTCGGCGGTAAAGGTCGCGGTGCCGCCCGTGGCCTTGGAGCTGTAGACGGTACTCACATGCTCGCCGTAGGAGATATTGTCGATCGTGCCGTAGGCATCGTCCTCGGTCGTGTTGTTCTGGATGGAAGAGCCGTCGTCCTCGTACTGCGTAAAGGTGCCGTCACCCTCGGTGGCGAAGAACTCGACGATACGCTGGCTGCGGTCGGTACCCTTGGTGTTGGTGTCGCTCACGGCCTCGGGGTTGTTGTTCTCGGCATACATCGGCACGATGGCGTTGGCCTTCACAAACAGCGGCAGCTTCCAAAGCGGCGCATCGTAGTTGTTGAGGACCTGGCCGCCGCGGTACTGCTTACCCGAGAAGTAGTCAATCCAGATGGTGGGATTCTCGTCGGTGCCGTAGTTGGGAAGGTAGATACCATTGCGAACGTCGTTGCCGTTCTCATCTGCCTGGGTATCCTGATACACCGGTGCCACCAGGAAGTTCTCACCAAACATGTACTGATACTGCGTCGAGGTGCTTGCGGCGTACTCGGAGTTGTCGGAGAGCAGCATGGCGCGGATCATGGGCAGGCCGGTATCGCCGTTGCCCGTGTCGATGTTGGCCGCCGAGGCCGCGCTCGTGTAGATATAGGGCATGAGTTGCGCCTTGAGCTTGAGGTAAAAGCGCGAAATGCCCGTGTAGGGATCGCCGTGCGTCATGGGCGACTTGCGGTAGGTGCCCCAGCCGTCCATATCGAGCATAGAGGGCGTGAACGTCTTCCACTGGTAGTCGCGCGCGGAGATGATGGGGTCGCCACCAAAGATGCCGTCCATATCGGAGCCGATGTTGGGGTTGCCCGAGAGGCTCTGACCGATATACGTGGGGATGTGGAAGCGGATGTACTCCCAGTTGCCGCCGTACTGATCGCCGGTCCAGATGCCACCAAAGCGCTGCGTGCCGGCCCAACCGTCAAGCGTGATGATGTTGGGGCGCTTGTTGGCACCGGTCGTCACCGTATCGTAGGCCGTCTTGATGCCGTTGAGGCCAAAGGAGTAGCCAGAGCCCACCCAAGCGACGTCGGTCTTGAGGGTGGTAATGCCGCCCGTCTTGACCTCGGCGTCGAAATCGCGAAGCAAATGCCACGGGGTCTCGGAGTTGCTGTCAGGCTCCAGGTTAGACTGGGTCCACAGACCCGTGCTCACACCCTTGGAGTTAGCATACTCGGTAAACTTCTTAAGGTTGTCGACGTTGGCACGCACGGCGTTGAGGCGCTCGGCTGAACTCGTTCCGTCGGAGTTGACGCCGCCGGTCTTGTAATAACCGTTCTGGCCATAGCCGGCACCGTATCCGTCGTTCGGCAGGAACCAGCCGAGCGGCATGTCGTTGTCCTCGTAGTCATCGATAACCTGCTGGGCGGAGAACTGGCGGTCGAAATCGGTCGCCTTCATGTTCTCGGTATCGACCGTGGGGCCCTCTCCGTTGAGCGTCTCGGCGGCAAGCGTGCCGTCGAGCTTGTAGCCCGTCGACATGCCGGACTCGTATTTAACGTTGCCCTTCTCACTCGAAGGCTTGCTGCCCTTGGTCTCCCACTTCTTCTGACCCGAGGTCGTTGACCAGCCATCACGGTTGTAGGCATTAAGGTGACCCAGGTAGAAACCGTACTCGGGCAGCAGTACCGGATTGCCGGTCACCTTGTAGTAGTCCTGCAGCATCTCGGTCGCCACGTTCGAGGCGCCCGTTTCGGTTGCCACGAAGTAATAGGCATCGAACTCATTCTCGCTGTGCGAGGTCGTGACCGTCGAGGAGTCCGTAGAGCCAAAGTCGTAAGAACCCTCGGCAAAGGTGTTGCGAAGCACGCCGTAGCCGTCGCTCGTCCAGTAGAACGGGTTGGGCGAGGCGACGCCGCCGTCGGTCCAGTTATTAGTGTTGGAGATGGCGATGGTCTGGTTGGTGTGCAAGAAGCGCCCATTCTGGGTGCCACCGCCAAAGAAGTTCTCGGACTTCTCCTTGGCGAGTGTCTGGACAGTACCCTTCTTATCAAGGTCGAGGGATGCGGACTCGGAGACCACGACGCGGTCGCCCGATTTAATGCTCATCTTGCCGGTCGCCTTGTCCAGAACCACGGTCGCCTTGCCGCCGGTGATCTCGATAGCGTCGCCTTTGTCGACAACCGTTGCGCTCGGCTTGCTGTAGGTGTCCGAGGTGTCGGGCTGGGCCTGAATCTTAGCCGTGTGGGACTTGCTACGCGGCGTGGCGTACTCGGAAAACTCGCCTTTGGGGTCGACGTTGTAACGGAAAATGCCGTCCTCTAGAAATGTGATACGCCCCTTAATGCCGTCGGCGAAATCGATGTCGACGACGTTCGAGGCTGACTGGGAAACGGTCGCCGAGTCGACGCCCTTGAGCGGCGTGGCAATCGCCTGCTGGGGGCTGGCGAACACGAGAGTCGCCGCTGTTGCGACGAGAACCGCGCTTCCCTTCACCCACCGTTTCGTGAAAATGGAATTCCTACGCACCTGGACTCCTTCCCTCCGACATGCGGAAGTGTCGCGGACGCGCGCCCTGCAGCATGGGCGAACGCATCAAACGGGGGGGTGTTCGGTACATTCCGTACAATTGGCCCACCCGTTACCAAGGGGTCAACTGGTAGTAACCAGATAGCCACCTATTAGGTTGAATCAGTATACGGGAGCAGTTGCGCAACCAAGTTCGAAATTCTCCCAGCGGCATTAAAATGAACGTAGACGGCTAAGTGGGGTCCAAAAGCCATACCAATTGGTTCTTCAACCAAATACCAATTAAGCAAAAATGTACTGTTTATCTGGTATTACATAGACCATACCTTTACGTACGTTGGCTGACTTTGGGCTTAAATGAGCAATCGACAGAGGGTGGTGGACAGTTAGTTCAGATATGTATTTTTTGGCGGTGCTAATTGGCGCTAACAAACTGGTTTGGGCCGCTTTAGACCCGATAATAGGTCCTTCTCGCTCTTGCCCGTACGCCTTTATCAGTTCAGACCACCTAAAACAGCTCAATCGAGCCCAAATCGCCCTCCACGCGGCCTCAAATAAATACAAATCTGAACTAACTGTCCAAGAGGAGTGCCCCACGGATAGGAAAAGGCTCTGGCGAATCCTCTAATCGCCAGAGCCTTGCCAAAACCCGTGTGTCTGGAGCACATCGCCGCATACCAGTCTTTCACCCATGAAGCTAGAGATTTTCTTCCGCCCACTTCTCAAAATCAACCGCTCGCCTTTGGGCAGTTCGGTACACTTCCATGTCTTCGCGAGCGCCCACCACGACGATGGCCATTTTCCCTTTTATCTTGATGAGGCGATACACAATCCGAATGCCACTTCCTCTGAGCTTGATTTTCATAAAGCCTGTCAAATCTGTACCGGCCTTGTTTCCAAGGGGTTTACCGAATCCGCCTTCGTTCTGCGACAATGGATTCGCTCTGATTTTCTCGATGGCCTTAAGCACGTTCTTTCGTTGGGAGCCGTCCAGACGCTTAACATCCTTGAGAGCATCCGGGTAGAAAGCGACTTCGTACCCGCTCATTCAAACTCGACCTCATCCATCTGATCGAGTTCGTCCTGGCCCACACCCAACTCTGCCATAACATCAGATAGGGAAACGAGTTCATCATCGCTTGTCGCAGCCGTCCTCTTAAGGGCCAACGTCAACAAGGCGAGGTCCTCCTCCGCCTGCTTCGCCTCCCTGTATTCATCGGGCGTCACAATAACGAATGCCGGCTTATTGTGTTTAAGGACCACAACGGGATTATCGTCCCCAACCTTCGAAAAAGCAGCCGAACCCTTACCGTGACTGAAATCGCTGATGGGAACAAGATTGTCGAGCATCTTTAAAGCAGGCATCGAGACCTCCAAATATAAAGTCTTTTATGCATTCATTTTAGCATGCAGAAAATACCAGCAATCACGGAATGGTGACACGGACGAGGCATCGCTTTCCACCAACCGTTGATCATCGACCGAGCAAAATATCCCGCCAAGAGATTGAGCGAGGATTCCGTCCTTCGAAGAGGGCCGTATTGGCCTCCTCGCGGGACGAAATTCTCGCTCGTTCGTTTCAGCCCGCGTCATCGCGTGCTAGACGGCCAGCTCGCCTGATTCACCCATAAGCCATCGTGCCAGGTCGACGACCTTGATGCCATCCCAATCAGTCGTTTCGTGCCCTGTTCGGGCGATGACGCACTTGGGATAGGCGTCTCGAATCCGTCGCAGCGGATCAAGCTCACGCTCCAGCGTCGCTTCTTGGGAAATGTCGTCACTCACCTGGATATAGACACGGCGGTCGCGCCTGATGGCGACAAAGTCTACTTCCTTTTGGTAGAGAACGCCGACGTAGACTTCCCATCCGCGGCGCATAAGCTCGATTGCCACCATATTCTCGTAAACATGGCCAAAATCGAGCTTTTTCGTGCCAAGCGCGGCGTAGCGAAACGAATGGTCGGCCAGGTAGTATTTATCTCCCGTCGACAGGTATTTCTTTCCTGAGACGTCAAAGCGACGAAACCGGTAGAACGCAAACGCATTACACAGGTAGTCGATATACACAGCCAGCGTCTTGTCGCTTATCTTAAGGTTCGCTCGTGAAAGCTCGGCCGCCATCCCCTTGAGAGAAGAGATGTTTCCGACGTTATCCATCAGGAACTCGCAGGAACGTTTAAGCTGCTCCGCATTACGTATACGATATTTTTGTCTGATGTCGCGCAGGATAAGAGTTTCAAGCACATCCGAGATGTATGAGAAACGCATCCTTTCGTCCTGGTAGATATAGGAACCCGGCATTCCTCCCTCGCGGACATAGCGAGCAAGGGCCTCGGCTGGAGAAGTGATCTCGTGATACGCCGAGAACTCCGCAAGTGAAAACGGAAAGACCTCGATCTCCACCGTTCTTCCCGTGAACAACGTCGAGAGGTCGCTTGAGAGAAGAAAGGCGTTCGACCCCGTGATGTAAATGTCATATTTCTCTGACGCATGAAGACTGTTGATAGCCCGCTCGAACCCTTCACACATCTGGACCTCGTCGATCATGACGATATTCCGGCAACCCTCAATATAGTGCTTTTCCACATATGTATGCAGCGCATGGTATTCCGCCAACGGCTCGAACTCAAGTAGATTGAAGTTGACGTGTATGACGTTGGCCGAGGGGTCGTTTGAATGAAGTTGGCTGGCAAACGCCTCAAGCAATTTCGATTTTCCGCATCGCCTGATTCCGGTGATCACCTTGATATCAGGCGTACCTGCCACCTTGGAAAGCTTGCTCATGTAGAACGGGCGATTAATAAGTCTCATGGCAATCCACTTCGCAAAATTAAGATTAACTGAAAAACGCGAAGTACAATATATCATCTACTTCGCGTTTTTGAGAAATCCTAGATTTCGCGTAATTATGTTCGCCAAGCTATCGCAAACCCGACACGGGTGAGATCTCCGCCTGATTGACCCTGCGCAGCAGTCCGAAGCGAAAGACGCGAGTCCTCAGACCGCTCCGGTAAAGTGAGGGCCGCGACGGTTACCGCGGCCCTCTTGAGAAACGTGTGCGATTGTCAATCGCTCGCGCTAGTCTTCCTTGCGGCGGAAACGAGCAAGAAAGACTCCGATTGCGGCGATCGCGGCACCCAGGCCGCCGATCGCGGCGACGGTCGCCACCGTTTGATCACCGGTGCTCGCAAGTGAGTTAGCGGACTTGCCACCCTGAGCCTTGTCACCAGCGGGCTTTCCCGCCTGGGCGCCATCGTTCGAACCGCCGGATGTCTGCCCACCGTTGCCGGAACCCTGATTGCCACCGGACGCACAAAGCCCCTTCTGCAGTACACGGTACAGCCAAGTCACCGCAGGCCGGGGCGGGGGAGCCGAATTTCCCACTGAGCGACTCTGCTTGCAGCCGGAGCGAAAGGGGGAAATCTCGGCCCCTCCCGCCCCGGCCGGACAGGTCAGTCTACACCGTGTGCTGCGGCAGGTCCTGCAGGGCGATGACGTCCATGCCCATGTCGTTGGCGCTGCCGTGACCCTGCTGGTCCTCGCGCACGGCCTCGATGGCACTCACGTAGGTGTTGGCGGCAGACATCGCCGTCACGCAGGTCACACCGCGACGCACGGCCTCGGTACGTAGCAGGTAGCCATCGCCACGCGAGCCCGGGCCGTACGGCGTGTTGATGATTACCGCAATCTTGCCATCGGCGATGAGGTCGCCGATGTTGGGACGCTCGCCGTCGTGTGGGCCGCTGATCTTCTCCACGACTTCGCACGTCACGTTGCCGCCGCGCAGCACGCGCGCCGTACCCTCGGTGGAGCAGATATCAAAGCCCAGGTAGCGCAGGATACGGGCGACCGAAAGGATATGACGCTTGTCGCGGTCGCACACGCTGATGAACACCTTGCCGCAGCTCGGATCGGGCAGTTTGTAGTCGATCGCCAGCTGCGTCTTGGCATATGCCTCGGGATAGCTCTTGGCGATACCCATGACCTCGCCCGTCGACTTCATCTCGGGCCCCAGGATAACGTCGGCTCCCGGGAAACGGCCCCAGGGCATAACGGCTTCCTTCATGCAGAACCAGTCCAGCTGACGCTCGTCGCTCGGCAGGCCCAGGCTCGCGATGGAATCGCCTGCCATGATACGCGCCGCGCACTTGGCGAGCGGCACACCGGTGGCCTTGGAGATAAACGGCACGGTACGGCTTGCGCGCGGATTGGCCTCGATCACGTAAACGGTCTCACCCTTGATGGCGTACTGCACGTTGACCAGGCCGCGTACGCCCAGCGCCATCGCGATGCGGCGCGTAGTCTCGCGGAGCTTCGCCTGCAGGCTCTCACTAAAGCTGAACGGCGGAATGCACGTCGCAGAGTCACCGGAGTGGATGCCGGCCTCCTCGATATGCTCCAGGATACCGCCGATGTAGA
>CABUWR010000057.1 GCA_902495265.1 uncultured Collinsella sp.
GAGGATGACATCGGCATTGCGAATCGTGCTCAGACGATGCGCGATCACGAAGCTCGTACGTCCTTCCATAAGGGTATCCATGGCGCGCTGGATGAGCTCCTCGGTGCGGGTATCCACGTTGGAGGTCGCCTCGTCCAGAATCAGCGCCGGGCGGTCGGCCAAAATGGCACGGGCGATGGTCACGAGCTGGCGCTGGCCCTGCGACAGGTTGGTGCCCTCCTCGTTGATCATAAAGTCGTAGCCGCCGGCGAGCGTATGGATAAAGTGATCGCAGCGTGCGGCGCGTGCGGCGGCCTCGACCTCGGCATCGCTTGCATCGGGGCGTCCGTAGCGGATGTTCTCGCGGATGGTGCCGTTGAACAGCCAGGTATCCTGCAGCACCATGGCAAACTCGCCGCGAAGTGCCGCGCGGTCCCAGTCGCGCACGTCGATGCCCTCGACGCGCAGCGAGCCGCCGTCCACATCGTAAAAGCGCTGCAGCAGCTTAATGAGCGTGGTCTTGCCGGCGCCGGTGGGACCGACGATGGCGATGGTCTGGCCGGGCTGCGCCTCGCAGCTAAAGTCGTGGATGATGGTCTTGTCGGGCGTGTAGCCAAACTTCACATGGTCAAATTCCACGTGGCCGGGACGCTTTTCGGGAATTTGCGCGTCGGCCTTCTGCTCCTCTTCGGGCGCGGCCAGGAACTCAAAGACGCGCTCGGTGGCAGCGGCCATCGACTGCATCGTGTTGCTCACGTTGCCCAGCTGCTGCACGGGTTGCGTAAAGTTGCGAACGTACTGGATAAAGCTCTGGATGTCGCCGGGCGTGGCATTGCCGGTCAGCGCGAGCTGCGCGCCCACTACGACAACGCCCACGTAACCCATGTTGCCTACCAGGCTCATAAGCGGCATCATCAGGCCCGACAGGAACTGCGAGCGCCAGCCACTAATAAACAGGCGGTCGTTTTGACGGTCGAACTCCTCGATCGAAGCCTCGGCGCGGTCGAACACCTGAATGACGTTCTGGCCGGCAAAATCCTCCTCGATAATGCCGTTGACGGCGCCCAGAACCTGCTGCTGCTCGCGGAAGTACGGCTGCGAGAAGTGAATCATCACCATCAAGATAATCGCGGCGGCCGGCAGCGTGAGCACGGTGACGCCGGTAAGCGGCAGGCTGATCGACAGCATCATGACGAGCACGCCGATAATCTGCGTGACGGACGTAATGAGCTGCGTCACGCTCTGGTTGAGTGACTGGCCGAGCGTATCGACGTCGTTGGTGATGCGGCTGAGCACATCGCCCTTGCTGTGGCCGTTGAAGTAGCTCATCGGTACGACGGCGATCTTGGCGGCAATCTCCTTGCGCATGCGGTAGCAGATCTTTTGCGTGACGCCGGTCATGAGCCAGCCCTGGATCAGGCTGCAGGCAGAGCTCGCCAGGTACAGGCAGAGCAAAAAGCCGAGCGTCTTGGCGATCCAGTTAAAGTCGACATCGCCGGTACCGTTGACCTTGGCAACCAGGCCCTCAAACAGCTTGGTCGTAACCTGGCCGAGCACCTTGGGCCCCACAATGTTAAAGATGACCGAGCACACGGCAAAGGCGACGGCGGCAAACACGGCAATCTTATGCTGGCCGATATAGCCGAGCAGCTGCCTCATGGTGCCCTTAAAGTCTTTGGCCTTTTCGCCGCGACGCATGCCGCCCATGCGGCCCATGGGACCACGCTGGCGGGTGGGCTTGGGAATCTGAGTCTTGGTCTCGTCTGCCATTAGCGCTCGCCTCCTTCCGTGACGGCTGCAATTTCTTCTTGGGTAAGCCCCAGCTCCTCGGCGGAAAGCTGCGACTGTGCGATCTCCAGGTACGCCGGGCAGCTGCGCAGCAGCTCCTCGTGCGTACCGGTGCCCACCACGTGGCCGTCGTCGAGCACGATGATCTGGTCGGCGTGCATGATGGTCGCGATGCGCTGGGCCACGACCACGAGCGCGGCGTCGGTAACGTTTTTGGCAAGCTCTTCGCGCAGGCGAGCGTCGGTCTTGTAGTCGAGCGCGCTAAACGAGTCATCGAACACCACGACCTCGGGCTTCTTGGCCAAGGCGCGGGCGATGGCCAGACGCTGGCGCTGACCGCCCGAAACATTGGAGCCACCCTGGCTGATGGGGGAGTCGTAACCGCCCTCGCGCTCGGCGATAAAGTCCTCGGCCTGTGCGATGCGCGCTGCCTGGTGCATGTCATCATCGCTTACCATGTCGCCGGCAAACTTGAGGTTGCTCTCGACGGTGCCCGAGAACAGGCGACCCTGCTGAGGAATATAGCCAATGCGGCGGCGCAGCTCGGAAAGGGTCATGTCACGCACGTCGATGCCGTCGAGCGAAATGCTACCGCCCGTGACGTCGTACAGGCGCGGAATCAACTGCACGAGCGTGGACTTGCCCGAGCCCGTGGAGCCAATGATGCCGAGCATCTGACCGGCATGCGTGGTGAAGTTCACGCCGCTGATGACATCGGCGCGGGCATCGGGATACTGGAAGCTCACGTCGCGGAAGGTGAGCTCACCGCGCGGCGCGCTGGCCTCGGGCAGTTTGGGCGAGGCGGGGTCGTTGATGCTGGTGGGGCAAGTGATGACCTCTTCCACGCGCTCGGCGGCGACCTCGGCGCGGGGCAGGATAACCGAAACCATGGTGAGGATCATAAACGCCATGACGATCTGCATGGTGTAGGAGATAAACGCCATCATGTTGCCGACCTGCATCACGCCGTCGGACACGCCCTGCGCGCCAAACCAGACGATAAGCACGGTGATGCAGTTCATGACGAGCATCATGAGCGGCATCATAAAGCTCATGGCGCGGTTGGTGTAGAGCTGCGTGGTCATCAGATCGAGTGACGCCTTGTCAAAACGCTCGAGCTCATGCTCTTCGCGGTTGAACGAGCGGATGGGCATAAGGCCGTCGAGCAGCTCGCGGGCGGTAAGGTTCACGCGGTCCACAAAGCTCTGCATCTTTTTGAACTTGGGCATGGTGAGGCCCATGAGCACGCCGACGACGGCCGAGACCGCGATGATGGCAACGGCGATGGTCCACTCCAGGCCGGTATGGTTGGCCAGGACGCGCATGACGGCGACGATGCCCATGACGGGGGCCATCAGACACATGCGGATAAACAGAGTTGCGGCCATCTGGATCTGCTGAATGTCGTTGGTGCAGCGGGTGATGAGCGAGGCCTGGCTAAACTTGCCCACCTCGGCCGGCGAGAAGTGCATAACCTTGTTGAAGGTCTCGCGGCGCAGGTCGCGGGCGATGGAGCAGGCGGTGCGCGAAGCCACGGCACCGGTCAGGATGGTGGCGACGAGCGACACGAGGCACAGTCCAAACATCGTGGTCGCCATGCGGCTCAGGTAGGCGTTCTGCACGTCGGCGGGGTCGATGCCCTGCGCCTTGTACTCGTCCTGTACATAGCTCACGGCGCGCTGGGTGACGATGGAGCCCGACATGGAGCCCATTTTGTCCGCCATTTGGTTGGCGCCCTCGACGAGCTTGCTTTGGTCTACCAGACCGCCCTCGACACCCAGGCGCAGGCTCTTCATAGTGATCTTACCGCCGTCGGCATCAATCTGCTTTTGCATGTTCTGCGCCGCCGCGGCCTTCTGCTGCATCTCGGCGAGCTGCTCGGGCGTCATCGCTGCCATTTGCTCGGGGGTGGGCATGGCCTGGGCGCCGCTGTTGTCTTTCTCACTGGACGTGCCCATCATGTCACCCATGGAGTTGGCGTCAATACCCTGGTTGAGCGAAAGGACGACGGTCTCGGGCAGACTCATGATATCGGCGAGCTTGCTGCCGTCGGCGCGCTCATCCTCGGTTCCCTTGTACGTGCGAATCCCGTTTTTGTCTGCCTTGCCAAACGCAGCTTCTACCGTCTTGGCGTCCTTGGCGCTCATAAAGAGTTCGAGGTCGTCGAGCGATTCGGCGCGGATGGTGTCGGGTACGGGCGACGCGATGCCGCCTTGCTGCACACCCACGTCGACGATGTCGCTCATATAGGTAGGCAGCGCCAGATCGGCGTTGCAGCTGATTACGATAAGTACGATAGCTGCGAATAGTGCCAGGACATGCTTTTTAAAGAGCTTGAGAATCCTCACTCGGCATCTCTCCTTTCTTGATTGCGGTCGATAATTTCGTTGGCACGTCTAAGAAGACGCACCATCTCTTGGGTATCTGTTTCGCCGAGCTGCTCGAGGAAAGCCGCGGTGCGGTCCTCGAATTCCCGGCGTTTGATTTCGAGATCCTGGAATCCCTTGTCGGTCACTATGACGTGTACGCGACGACGGTCGGTCTTTGAGTGCTCGCGCTCGACCCAGCCCTTGGCCTCGAGGGCGCGTAGGATATTGGCGATGCGGGCACTCGAGACCCAGGCGCGATCGGCGAGTTCGCTCGGCGTGAGCGAACCGCCGGCGAGTATGAGGGCGCGCATGACGGCCATCTCGCCGCCGAGGGCTTTGTCCGCAAAACGCGAAATGCGCTGATGCATGCTGCCGAACTCGGAAAGGAGCTGACGCCCAAGTTCACGGAAATCGGTATCTTCCACCGAAAACCCCTAACACTAGAAACTATTTTCGATGAAAGATGATACCCTTGCACGCGTACCCTATGCGGTAGATTTTGGGACATGTCTAGAAAACTACCTTTAGGCGACCTCCGTACACCGTCGGTGCCAGCAAAGTTAGGGGCAGATCGTTAGGCATGTCCTAAAGCCTACTCAGAGGCACTTTACCCTGCTAAAGCTGGCATAACAGCTAGAGTGAACGTCGTACAAAGGCAAGGAAAAATACCGAACAAATCGGTGAACGGTAGTTGTTCACGCTCGCATTTCCTGCGGGTTTGTAAAAAACGCCCTTATGATATAAAAAAAGAAACATATAACAGCCCAGATGGAGAGGATCGCTATGTTATCCTTCTCAAACGGGTGAAATCTTGGGTTTTGGGTTGTAGTTCCAAGGTGGACAAACGTTTTCCCTGCACCAACGTGTGGTGAAGAACGGAAGAAGCCGGTAGTGCAAGCCGAACATTCAAGAATTCAATAAGCAGCGGTGTGAGAGAGCGCCGCATTACACGTAACTAGGAGCGTGGTTACACAATGCAGGAGGCATGGGAAGGCTTCAAGGAAGGCATTTGGACGGGAGAGGTTGACGTCCGAGACTTCATCCAGAAGAACTACACCCCCTACGAGGGCGACGAGTCGTTCCTCGTCGGTCCGACCGAGCGTACCAAGGAGCTGTGGGGCGAGGTTCTCGACCTGCTGCTTAAGGAGCGCGAGCAGGGTGGTGTCCTCGATATGGACACCAAGATCGTCACGGGTATCGTGAGCCACCCCGCTGGCTACATCGATAACGCCCACCGCGAGAAGGAGACCATCGTCGGTCTCCAGACTGACAAGCCGCTCAAGCGCGCGCTGCACGTCAACGGTGGTATCCGCATCGCTTGCCAGGCTGCCAGCCAGCACGGCTACAAGGTCGACGAGAACGTTGTTGAGCGCTACACCTTTGAGCGCAAGACCCACAACGCCGGCGTCTTCGATGTTTACACCCCCGAGATGCGTGCTTGCCGCTCGGCTCACATCATCACCGGTCTGCCCGATGGCTATGGCCGCGGCCGCATCATCGGCGACTACCGTCGTGTTGCCCTGTACGGCGTCGACTACCTGATCAAGGACAAGGAGGCCCAGAAGGCTTCCACCCCGACCGTCATGACCGCCGACAACATCCGCGATCGTGAGGAGCTGCAGGAGCAGATCCGCGCCCTCGGCGAGCTCAAGATGATGGCCGAGACCTATGGTTTCGACATTTCCAACCCTGCTACCAACACGCAGGAGGCCATCCAGTGGATGTACTTCGCCTACCTTGCTGCCGTCAAGGAGCAGAACGGCGCCGCTATGTCCATCGGCCGTACCTCTACGTTCATCGACATCTACGCTGAGCGCGACCTTGCCAACGGTACCTTCACCGAGGAGCAGATCCAGGAGTTCGTGGATCACTTCATCATGAAGCTTCGCATGGTCAAGTTTGCCCGTACCCCCGAGTACCAGGCCCTGTTCACCGGCGACCCGCAGTGGGTCACCGAGTCCATCGGCGGCATGGGTGTTGACGGCCGTACGCTCGTTACCAAGATGAGCTACCGCTACCTGCACACGCTCGAGAACATGGGCACCAGCCCCGAGCCCAACATGACCGTTCTGTGGTCGACCCGTCTGCCCGAGAACTTCAAGAAGTTCTGCGCCAAGACTTCTGTTGCCAGCTCCTCGATCCAGTACGAGAACGACGACCTCATGCGCGTTTACCACGGCGACGACTACGGCATCGCCTGCTGCGTGTCCTCCATGCGCATTGGCAAGGAGATGCAGTTCTTCGGCGCCCGCGCCAACCTGGCCAAGTGCCTGCTGTACGCACTCAACGGCGGTGTTGACGAGGTCTCCAAGAAGCAGGTCGGCCCCAAGTATCGCGCCGTCGAGGGCGATACGCTCGATTACGACGACGTTGTGGCCAAGTACAACGACATGATGAAGTGGCTCGCTGGCGTGTACGTCAACTCGCTGAACATCATTCACTACATGCACGACAAGTATTGCTACGAGCGTATCCAGATGGCTCTGCACGACAAGCACGTGCACCGCTGGTTCGCTACGGGCATCGCTGGCCTTTCCGTCGTGGCTGACTCCCTGTCCGCCATCAAGTACGCCAAGGTCCACCCCGTCCGTGACGAGAACGGCATCATCGTCGACTTCGAGACCGAGGGCGAGTTCCCCAAGTACGGTAACGACGACGACCGCGTCGACCAGATTGCTCACGACGTTGTGCACCAGTTCATGGAGTACATCCGCATGAACGACACCTACCGCAACTCCGTGCCCACGACCTCGGTTCTGACCATTACCTCCAACGTCGTGTACGGTAAGAAGACCGGCTCCACGCCCGACGGCCGCAAGGCTGGCCAGCCGTTCGCCCCGGGTGCTAACCCCATGCACAAGCGCGATAGCCACGGCGCCATCGCTTCGCTGTCTTCGGTTTCCAAGCTCCCGTTCCGCGATGCCCAGGACGGCATCTCCAACACCTTCTCCATCATCCCGAGTGCGCTCGGCAAGGAGGATCAGGTGTTCTTTGGCGATATCGACCTTGATCAGCTGGGCGAGTAACTATTGTTAGTGCTATACTAACAATAACGATTACTGATTAGCGCGCCGGTTCGGCCGGCGCCTATCAATCGAAGGAGACACATTATGAAGGTTTCTGAAGTTTCCGAGACTCAGGCCGATAACCTGGTCCACATGCTCGACGCTTACGCCGAGAAGGGTGGCCACCACCTGAACATCAACGTCTTCAACCGTGAGACGCTGCTCGATGCTCAGGCTCACCCCGAGAAGTACCCGCAGCTGACCATTCGCGTTTCCGGCTACGCCGTGAACTTCCACACGCTCACCAAGGAGCAGCAGGACGAGGTCATTGCGCGTACCTTCCACGACAAGTTCTAAAGGGGCTCAACTCCCGCAGGATCGCCGGGGCTGTTTGGGCTACCTCCCAAAACGTCCTCGGACATGCAAAGAGGCTCGCTGCGCACTTCGTGCGGCGAGCCTCTTTGCGTCCTGACGCTCCTATTTGGCAAGGTGTTTTTTAGAATTCATTTTGCGCTCGGCCTCGAAGGCTTGCCTGTCCCAATCGAGCGGAAGTCCCGCCTCGACCCATGCCTCGTAGGCC
>CABUWR010000058.1 GCA_902495265.1 uncultured Collinsella sp.
CCCGAGCCCGAGGGGCCAATTACAACGACGACCTCGCCGCGGTCGACCGAGAGATTGATGTCGTTGAGGACGTGCAGATCGCCATAGTGCTTATCGACGTGTCTGAGCTCGATCAGCGGCTGATTGCCGGTGGAAGAGGTGCTCTGTGCCATGGTGCTCGGCTCCTTATGACTCGAAATGGTAAAGCGTTAGCGGATGATGGTCGCGCCGGTCTTGTGCGAAACATAGACAGCGGCCTTGTTGATCGCGACGTTGATGAGGATGTAGATGACCGCGATCACCAGGTAGACCGACACGAGGGCGTCGTAGTTGGTAATGAGCACGCGGGCGTTTTGCATGAGGTCGGGGTAGCTCACCACGTAGGCGACGGTGGTGTCTTTGACTACGACCACAAGCTGCGAAATCAACGACGGAATGATAAACCGAATCGCCTGCGGCAACACGATTTTAAAGGTGATTTTAGCTTTGGAGAGACCAAGTGCCTGGGCGGCTTCGACCTGGCCGCGCGGCACGGCGTTGACGCCGGCACGGAAGATCTCGGCGAGTACGCCGGCGGCAGCGAGCGCGACGGGAAGCGTGAGCATCCAAAACGACGGCAGCGCGATCTTGTACTGGGGCAGCACCAAAAAGAAGAAGTAGATGAACAGAAGGCTCGGCACGCCGCGGAAGAAATCGGTGAGCACACGGCAGACCAGCTGCAGCGGCTTAATATCGCTGGTGCGACCGAGCATAAGGCCTAAGCCCAGCACCAGCGCGATGGCGCCGGCGGTGAGTGCGACTTTAACGGTGCCCTCAAAGCCGGCAAGCAGGAACTTCCAGGTGGTGAGGTGCGTAAAGAAATACCAATAGTGGACCGAAAGCTGGCCGGTCACATAAAAGCGCTGCAGCACCAGGGCGACGAGCGCGGCCACGGCGACGAGTGAGATGGCGGTGCCGATGCGAATTTTGGCGCGCATCTTGGGGCCGGGAGCCTCGTAGAGCGCATCGCGCATGGTAAGTGCAGGGGAGGAATGCTTGCTCATCGGAGGATCCTCACCTTCTTATCGATATAGTTGCCAATGTGGCTCACCACAAAGGCCGTGCCCAGGTAGCCGAGCGCCGAGATAAAGAAGGCGGCGACGCCGCCAAGTGAGCGCGTGTTGATATAGCTCACCACGCCGGTGAGCTCTTGCGGTTTAAGCGGCACCTGACTGCCGAGCGCGGTAGTGAGCATGACGGCGATAAAGAGGTTGGTCATGGGCAATACGCTTGAGCGCAGCGCTTGCGGAATCACGATTTTGGCGAGGATGCGGTTAAAGCTCATGCCGAGCGAACGTGCGGCTTCCACCTGGCCGACGCCGACGGTGTTGATGCCGCTCATAAAGTTTTCGGAGCCAAAGGCCGAGCCCAAAAGGACCGTAGCGACGATAACGCAGGTGCGGTAGGGCAGAACGACCTTGAGCGGCGGCAGCGCGTAGACGACGATGATGAGCAGCGCGATGCCGGGGATGTTACGGAAGACCTGGACATACAGGTCGCCAAAGACGCGCAGCGGCTTGAGCGGCGACACGCGCATCACGGTGACGGCGACGGCCAGCACCATGGCGATGGCAAACGACTCAAGCGTCATGCCCCAGGTCGCGAGCAGCGCGTCGATATAGTTCTGGCCATAGAGCGACCAGAGTTCGGAGAGACTCATGCGGACCTCCCGCCGATAAGGAAAGGGGCTCCCGTGTGTACGGAAGCCCCGACAACTCAGTGAGGAAACAGTTTACCGCAATAAAGCGCATCATGCGTTTCCATATGGTTTCGTTGCGGCCGTTACCAGGCTCGCTGCCTAGGCCCCGATCTCGGGCAGCTCGGGAACATTGGTGTCGCCCGTACGGTCGCCGATGCAGATCTGCCACAGCTCGGTCCAGGTGCCATCGTCCTCGATCTTCTTAAGGAAGTCGTTGACAAAGGCGACGCCGTCGGAATCGAGCGGCAGGCCGATGCCGTAGGGCTCCTTGCTGCCGAAGGGCTTGCCGGCAATCTTGTACTTGCCGGGCTCGCGGACCAGGGCGCTCTGCTGCATGTTGTTATCGATGACGTAGGCGTCAACGCGGCCCTGCTGGAGTGCTTGACGGGCCTCCTCGTCGGTCTTGAACTCCTGCTGGCTGGCCTTGGGGGCGAACTCCTCCAGGATGGCGGGGCCGTTGGAGCCGGACTGGACGGCAACGTTCTTGTCGGCCAGGTCGTCGACGCTCTTGATGTCATCGTTGTCAGCGAGCACCAGGATGGCCTGCTGGGTGTAGTAGTAGGGGCCGGCAAAGGAGACGAGCTTCTTGCGCTCGTCAGTGATGGTGTAGGTGGCAAAGACAGCGTCGACCTGGCCGTTCTGCAGGACGGACTCGCGCGTGTCCGAGGTCACCTGGGTGATCTCGACCTTGTTCTCGCCCAGAATGTAGTTGGACAGAAGCTGCGCGATGCCGGCATCGAAGCCGCGGGTCTGGCCGTCTTTCTCGTTGAGGAGGGAGAAGAGTGTGGAAGTCTGAACGCCACCGATCTTAAAGACGCCGGCGTCCTTGACGGCCGTCGCCCAGGTGCTGGCGGCGATGGCGTCGTCATCGGCCTTGGGGCCGTCGTTGACGAGCTTGTCGAATGCCTTGGCGTCGAGCGTGGTGGAAGCTTCGGTATCATTGGAGCTCTTGGAAGAGCCGGCGGCGGAACCCTTGTCGGCCTCGGCGCTGGTGTCGGAGCAGCCGGCAAGACCAAGGCTGGCGACGGTTGCGAAGGTGGCGGCGACAAAGCCGCGGCGGTCGAGAACGACCTGCTGGGAGAGGTTCTTGCTCATGGTAGAACACCTTTCTCAATAAAATCCCTAGCGGTTGAGTAGAGTTATACCCTATCGCGCTCAAATGGGTCAACACGAAATAACTCAGAAACATACTTGCCTTATGGGTTATTGTACCTACCAAAAAGGGACAGGCACCTTTGTGGTGGTTCTTGCAGATGTGGCGGCATGCCTTGCTGTTTTGTCTCGATCTGTAACAGGTAGACGAGGAAATGGGTTCTAACTGTTACAGATCGAGATTTTCTCTTCAGGGAAATTCGAATGTCTCGATCTGTAACATCTGGACGGACAAAAGGTCTCTATCTGTTACAGATTGAGACAAAGGTCAGGGACTAAGACGTTTTGTCTCGATCTGTAACAGTTAGACGGGAATTCGGGCCCTAGATGTTACAGATTGAGATAATCGCGTCGCGAAAATAAAAACCTCCGCAGGGGTGCTCCCCTTGCGGAGGTTTTCTTACTCGTTGAGTAGTCTCACGGCTTCGGCAGCCATGTTCTCGACCGTCATGCCGTTCTGCGCAAGCAGTTCGTTGGGGTCGTAGCGGTCGGGGAAGCCCTTGGCGATGCCGAAGGTGCGCGTGCGCAACGGCGTGCATGCCAGATAGCATGCCACGCGCTCGCCCCAGCCGCCGTCCAAGATGCCGTCCTCGAGGGTGACGACAACGCGATGCTCGGCGGCAAGGCTGTCGAGGAACTCACGGTCAAGCTCGGTTGCAAAGCGCGGGTTGACGAGTGTGGCCTCGATACCGTACTCGGCAGTCAGGTGGTTTGCCACGCGCTCGCCCAGCTCAAAGAAATCGCCGAGCGCGAGCACAGCAACGTCGCGACCCTGGCGCACTACGTTGTAGCGAACGACGCTGTAGTCGGCGTCCTCGGCGGGCGCCAAGTCGGGGCGGCTAACAAGGCCGATGCCCGGTACGCGGATCGCCGCGGGATGCTCGCGGTGGTCGAGCGACCAGCTCAGCATGGACAGGTATTCCTCCATGCAGGCCGGCGCCAAGTAGCGCATGTTGGGAAGACCGCCCAGCATGGAAATATCAAAGAACGAGAGGTGCGTCTCGGACGTGGTGCCAAAGATCGACGCGCCAAATACCAGGATGGTCGCCGGGGCGTCGTTGAGGCACAGGTCGTGCCACAGCTCGTCGTAGGCGCGCTGCAAAAACGTGCCGTACACACCAAAGACCGGCTTGGCGCCCGAGCGCGCAAGCGCGGTGGCAAAGGTCACGGCGTGCTCCTCGGCAATGCCCACATCGACGAACTGTTTGCCGGCGGCAGCGCGAAGCTCGGGTGTAAAGCCCATGATGTAGGGCGTGGCGGCCGTGATGCCCACGACCTGCGGATCGCGCTCGATGGCGGCGCTGAGCGCCTCGCCCGTAATGTCGGCATAGGTGCGCGGCGCAGGCTCGCTCGGATGGCCCGGGCAGAGCTTGCGGCCGGTCGCCATGTCAAAGGGGCCTACGTGATGCCAGCGCTCGGGGTCGTTTTGGGCCGGCTCAAAGCCCTTGCCCTTGGCGGTGGAGACGTGGAGCACGATGGGGTGATCGATATTGTGCAGCTCCTGCAGCGTGTCGACGAGGGCCAACACATCGTTACCGGCGTCCAGATAGCGGTAGTCGAGCCCCATCGCGCGGAAAACGTTGCGCTCACAGGTGCCGTTGCTGGCGCGCAGCTCGGCCAGATTGCGATATAGGCCACCGTGGTTTTCGGCAATGGACTGATCGTTATCGTTGACGATGATGATCAGGTTGCTGTCAAGCTCGGCGGCATTGTTAAAGCCCTCAAACGCCAGGCCACCCGAAAGCGAGCCGTCGCCAATGATGGTAATGACGTTGTACGGGTCACCCGCCAGGTCGCGCGCGTGGGCGAGGCCGCAGCCCAGGCTCACCGATGTGGAGGTGTGGCCCATGGCGAACAGGTCGTGCTCGGACTCGTCGGGATTGGCAAAGCCGGAAGCCTCGCCAAAACGTTCCGGATCGATATAGGTGTACGCGCGCCCCGTCAGCGCCTTGTGGGCGTAGGTCTGGTGCGAAACGTCAAAGACAATCTTGTCGATAGGGGAGTTAAACACGCGATGAAGCGCAACCGTAAGCTCAACGACGCCCAGGTTGGGGGCAACGTGCCCGCCGACGGCGGCGGAGCTTTCGAGGATTGCCTGGCGGATCTCGCCGCAGAGCAGCGAAAGCTCGGCGCGGTCGAGAGCCTTGACGTCCTCGGGCGTTGTCGTTTGCGTAAGCAGCATCGTTGTGGGTTACTCCATGCGAATCGAGCACCGGCGCTCCCTCGGCCGGCACAATTGCACAAAACAGTCTCGCACATTTTGGCGTTTGATATGTGACGGCGGCGCGGTAATTCGACAACTGGCGGGGCAAAACGTTTTGTCCGATGCCATACTGATAGGTTCCATGATGATTTTATTCAATGCGTGCAGGCCGTGGCTTGTCGCCGTGGGCCGCTGGAAGGAGGCAGCATGTCCGATGTCGTTCGTGCCGAGAAAATCGCGTGCGAAGTGGACCATGCTGCCCGTCAACTGGCACAGGCGGGCCGTCTGGACCTGACGCGCGAGTTTATCCAGCATGGCGATGTGACGGTGTATACGCATGTGACCTCGGTGGCGCGGGCAAGTCTGTCCTTTGCCGAGCGCCTGGGCCGCGTCGGTGTCTCGGTCGACCGCGCCTCGTTGCTGCGTGGAGCCTTGCTGCACGACTACTTTCTCTATGACTGGCACGATCCCGACCCAAGCCATCGGCTGCATGGCTTTCGCCACCCGTTTTTTGCCCTGGCACGTGCGGAGGAAGATTTTGAGCTGACGCCGCGCGAACGGAATATTATCGTGCGGCATATGTTTCCGCTGGTGCCAGTGCCGCCGACGTGTCGTGAAGCTTGGATTGTATGCCTGGCAGATAAATGGTGCGCTCTGCGCGAGACGGTTGCCGGCCGCCTGCCGCGCAAGGACGAGGCGGACGATGGCATGAGTGGCGAATCGAGCGAAAAGAGGAGAGGGTAGACGGTGGAAACCGCGATCGACATGGCATTTGACGGCGCGACGCTTGCCGCCTGTCCGCTCTCGGCACTGGTACTCTCGTTTGCCTTCTACGGTTTTGCGGTTGGGCATGGGAATCGACAGTCTGCGCCATGCTCAACCACGGACGATTTGCCAACAGTGGCTTTTTGCTGGGGCCGTGCTGCCCTATCTATGGCGCGGGCGGCATTGCCTGCTGGCTGCTGTTGCGCGGAATTCCTGACGCGTCGAGCCAGTTTGTCGCGGCAGCGCTCGTATGCAGCGTGATTGAGTACAGCGTGGGCGTGCTGCTGGAAAAAACAACAGGCGCTCGCTTTTGGGACTATTCGCACCTGCCGTTTAACCTGCACGGACGTATCTGCCTGTACTGGGCATGCGCGTTTGGCCTGGGTGCGTTGTGCATTTGCCGTTTAGTGGAGCCTGCATTGTTGGGGCTGCTTGGCCATCTGCCGGTGCTGATTGTGCGGCTGTCCGCCTTTATCGTCGCGGTTGCGATGATGGTCGACGCGGTGTGCTCGTTGGCGAGCTGGCGGCGTCTGTCCGATCAGCTGGAGCGCGTGCGCGCCGACCTTGCCGACCGCATCAACGAGTCGCTTGCCGATGCCTCGGACTCAATGCTCGAGCGCATTCCCGAATCGACGATTGACTCGGTGGCCCAGACGCATATTCGTAGCCGTGCCGTTAACGCGTGGCTGGCGGAGCTGGGCGACGCGACGCTCGATGCCCTGCGCGAGAAGGCTTCGATGCCGACGTTTATTTCGGATGGTGCTCGCGGCCTGGCGCTCGCTGCCCGCCGCGTGGCCGATGCCGCGCCGAGCATGCCGCGTCCGTCGCTCAGTCGTCGCCTTGCCGGTAAGCGCATGAGCCGTCCGGTACCGAGCGTGTCACTCAGTCGTCGCGACCTGCGTTTCTTCAATGCCTTCCCGCGCTTGCGCATCAACCGCTACGAAGGTGTTATTCGAGCAACTAATCTCCGCGATCGCGCCCACGAGCTGTTTCGGCGCTAGCCGGGACGGGCACGCCCACGGCTCCCTTGCTCGCGTATTTCCCGTTCGTTTCGCGCCCGTTGCCGCGCCTTTTCCAAGATTGCGGCACCGTTTCCATTCGACAACGCAGCGTTTAACAACGCCGTATCTGGTCTACACCAGTTGCCCCTCGGCCGCATTATGGGCGCCGACAACGTTCATGCGACCAAGGGGGAGCGAATGTACGATACGGGATCGACAACGTTTATGCTCATCTGCACCATGCTCGTGTTTTTAATGACGCCGGGTCTGGCGTTTTTCTATGGCGGCCTGTCCAGGCGCAAAAATGTCATCAACACCATGCTTATGTGCTTTGGCGCCATTGGTCTGGTTGGTGTGCTGTGGATTGTTGCCGGCTGGTCGCTGGCCTACGGCGGCGACGGTTCCAGCCCGTTTATTGGAGGCCTTGACCAGCTGCTGTGCCTGCCGGTACTCAACCAGGTGCTTCAGGCGGCCGAGGGCAATGCCGCGGACGGCGCCGTCTATCCTCAGATCATCAACATCGCCTTCCAGATGGCGTTTGCCATGATCACGGCCGCTATCGTCACGGGCAGCCTGGCCGGCCGCGTTAAGTTTGGTGCCATGACGGCCTTCCTGGGCATTTGGCTGCTTGTGGTCTATGCGCCGCTCGCCCACATGGTCTGGGGCGGCGAGGGCTCCTTTATCGGTGACATCATCGGCGCGCTCGACTTTGCCGGCGGCGACGTGGTACACATCTCGTCTGGTCTTACGGGCCTGATTCTCTGCTTAATGCTCGGCCGTCGTCGCGGCTTTGGCATGGTGAGCTATCGCCCGCATAACGTGCCGTTTGTGGCGCTGGGCGCCGGGCTGCTTTGGTTTGGCTGGTTTGGCTTTAACGGCGG
>CABUWR010000059.1 GCA_902495265.1 uncultured Collinsella sp.
CAGCTTCATCAAACTCTGCCTTGACTTCCGGCTCACATACATGATAAACCCTGAGTCCCAACGAGACTCCTGCCAAAGGACCTGCAAAAGTGGGGTCACCGTTCGTCACGGTCTCGGCTGCCAAACCGGCACCCTCGCCCTCGGCAGCACCCTCACTTGCGGCCTTCTCGGCAGCAAGACGGGCGCGACGCTCGGCAAAGGTCTCCTTCTTGGCGGGCGCTGCCGTCTCGGCGGCGTCCTCGTCCGCATCGGAATCGTCGTCGGTCGAAGCAGCCTTCTTGGGCTTGACCGGGGCCGACGCGGCCTCGCTCACCGGATCGATAATCTCGGACTGAACAACGGCCGTCATCTTTTCCTGCGTCTCGCGGAACTGACGGATGGCACGGCCGATCGTGCGGCCCATCTGCGGGAGCTTATCCGGGCCAAACAGCAAAAAGCCGAAGACCACGATGATCGCGAGCTCACCCTCTCCAATACCAAACACACATACCTCCAAGGCTCGATGTGAGTCGAGCCCGCACCGCGCCATTCGGCCGGAACTCGTCTATTCATTCGGTCAAGTATAGCGCCCGGACGCCAAAACGTCCGAGCGCATCACAAACATATGCCAAACGGCACGCCCTTTTGGGGGCAAAGATTATGCAGCGGTGATCGAAATCTCCTGGTCGACACCCAACAGCTGAACCACGCGCATTACCGGGGGCTGCACATTGGTGCAGCTAAAGCGCTTGCCGTGGTCGACCGCGTGGTGCGCGGCGCCCACGAGCACGCCAATGCCCGTCGAATCGATGTAGCTCACCTGGGCAAAATCGAGCTCAACGGCCTCAGTGGGCTGCTCGAGCGCCAGGTCGATGGCATTGCGCAGGCTATCGGCGTTAGAGATATCGATCTCGCCGGTTACCTTAATGGTGTAGAGCTCTGGCGTGGGGTTGGTGGAAATACCCAAATCCATGTATACGCTCCTTTACGTATCGAAAGTGCGGATAGTACGGGAAGCCGCGCGTTAGGCGCGCTCGGCACGCGCAAGCTCGGCAGCGACGAGCTTGACGGCCAGCACCAGCACGTCGAGCGCGGCCTCCAGGTCCTCAACCGTGGGATAGCTCGGCGCGATGCGGATGTTGGTGTCGCGCGGATCCTTGCCATAAGGCCAGGTGGCACCAGCCGGCGTGAGCTTGACGCCCAGGTCGGCACAAAGCGCGGCGACCTTTTGGGCCGAGCCCTCGGGACCATCGAAGCTCACAAAGTAGCCGCCGCGGGGATGCGTCCAAGTGGCGCAACCCGTATCGCCCAGACCCTCAGTGAGCTTGCGCTCAACGGCCTCAAAGCGCGGGCGCAAGAACTCGGCATGCTTTTTCATGTGTTCCTTGACCGCCTTGATGGTGGGAAGGAAGCGCACGTGACGCAGCTGGTTGAGTTTGTCGGCGCTGATAAGGCCGGCCTTCAGGCGCTTGGAGAACTCCGCGATAACCGCGGGGCTCGCACCGATAAAGCCGATGCCGGCGCCCGGGAAGGTAATCTTGGACGTCGAGGCGAATGCCACCACGCGGTCCTCGGTGCCCGCCGCGCGGGCAAGATCGAAGATGTTGGCGAGCTCGTCGGTCTCGTCGTACAGGTCGTGCACGCAGTAGGCGTTGTCCCAGAAGATGCGGAAATCGGGCGCGGCCGTGGGCATCTCGACCAGGCGACGCACGGTGTCCTCGCTAAAGGTGATGCCCGTGGGGTTGGAATACTTGGGCACGCACCAGATGCCCTTGATGGAATCGTCGGCGGCAACGAGGCGCTCGATCTCGTCCATGTCGGGGCCGTTGTCGGTCATCGCGACGGGGACGTTCTCGATGCCCAAGTCGGCGGTGATGCCAAAGTGGCGATCGTAGCCGGGAACAGGGCACAGGAACTTGACCTTCTTGCCATCATGCGCAGCCTCGTAGGCATCCCAGGGCTCGCTGCCGCACGAGCCACAGCGCCAGAACATGCCGGCGATGTCATGCTCGATCAAAAGGCTCGACGAGCCCAGCACGAGCGTCTGCTCGGCAGGGCAACCCAGGAACTCCCCCGCCAGCTTGCGTGCCGAGGGAATGCCCTCAAAGCAGCCGTAGTTGGAGCAGTCGACGTTGCCGTCGTGCAGATCGGCATCGGCATTGAGGATATCGAGCATGGGTCGAGAGATGTCCACCTGGGAGGGCGACGGCTTGCCGCGGGCCATATCGAGCGCCAGGCCCTTGGCCTTGACCTCGGCGACCTCGGCTTTGAGCGCCTCGATGGCGGCATCGAGTTCGGTGGTTTCCATCTTCTGGTAGATCGTCTGCATGGGTGCGACCTTTCGCGAAGCGGTACGTTGCAGTTCGTCTAAGTATAGACCGCCACCGCCGCAACGGTATGAAGCCGTGATAGATTAAGTTCATCGCAATGAATTACGAATCGCCGCGCATGCCGGCGTGAAGCGCCCAAGGAGGCACTATGGAGTACGGATCGTTCCAGGCCGAGGAATTCGGTGACCTGCAGCGCCTGGTCGACGGGCTGTTTTACGACCGCCATGCCATCGACCGCCTGGACCTGATCGTACAGGCCGAGATCTTGGACCTGGCGCCCGACCTCATGGAGATCGTGAACCTTTTGCCGCCCGGCTATTACGACCGCCAGTCACTTTGCGACCAGCTCAACTCCGCCTTGGCCGCCCACGGCTGGGGCGCCGTCTACGGCACCGTAGAATAAACCTAGTCGTTTAAGAACGTCCCCAATGACTACCCAATGACTAAAACGCCGCCTGTGATGGTATGCACAGGCGGCGTTTTCAAACTTGTATGTGCTCTTACTCGTCCTTAGGCGCCGGGTGCTTGCAGATCACACTCATGTAGATCATGCCGAGCACGGCAGCGGTGACCGAACCGGCAAGGATGGCGGCCTTGGCAGCCAGAACCTCAAACTGGGCCGTCGGGAAGGCAAGGCCGCTGATGAGAATCGACATGGTAAAGCCGATGCCGCCCAGAATGCCCACACCGGCGATCATGTGCCAGTTAACGTTATGAGGCAGTTCGCAAGCCTTAAGCTTGACTAGGGCAAACGTCATGCCAAAGATGCCGATCGGCTTGCCCAGCAGCATGCCAAAGTACACGCCGAGCGTCACCGGGTCGGTGAGTAGCGTGCTCATGTCCACGCCCACTAGGCGAACCTGTGCGTTCACGAACGCAAAGATCGGCAGGATCACAAAGTTGACCGGCGTGGAGATCAGACGCTCCATGCGGATGAGCGGCGGGGTCACGCGGTGCATGACGCGCTCGACCTTGGTGGTCGAAACGGTAAAGTCATGCTGGCCCAAGATGTGCGCCTCGTCGTCGTAGCGGTCGTCGAGCAGCGGCAGGCACTCGCCCAACCAATCGGTGAGGCTATCGAGCTTGACGCCGCACTTGGCCGGGATGGTAAAGGCCAAGATGACACCAGCAAGCGTGGCATGTACGCCGCTCTTGAACATGCAGAACCACAGCAGCAGACCCAGTACCGAATACGGGGCAAGGCGGTAATGCTGCGTCTTGTTGAGCCACACGAGCGCGCAGGTCACAAGCGCGGCGGCGCCCAACCAAAACGGATTGGGGCTCTGACCGTAGAAGATGGCGATGGCGGCGATGGAAATGAGGTCGTCGGCGATGGCGAGCGTCGAGAAGAACACGCGCACGCCGTTGGGCACGCGATTGCCCAAAAGCGACAGCACGCCCAGCGCAAAGGCAATATCGGTTGCCATGGGAATGGCCCAGCCGTTGTGCGCGCCGGCATGGTTAAAGATCAGATAGATGCAGGCGGGAACGACGACGCCGCCCACGGCCGCCAGCATGGGAAGCATGGCCTGGCGCGGGTTTTTGAGCTCGCCGACCGTCATCTCGTACTTAAGCTCAATGCCCACCAGCAAAAAGAAAATCGCCATGAGGAAGTCGTTGACGAATAGCTCGACGGTGAGACCGGCCGTAAGGTTGCCCAGACCCACATACAGCGGGGTCTCCAAAAAGTGATGGATGGCCTCGTAGGCATCGGTATTGGCGCAAATGACGGCGGCGATGGCGGCGAAGACCATGACGGCGGCGGAAATCGTGCCGTTCTCGGCGATGCGCTCCCAGATGTCGTGACGTTCAAAGCGCTTGCGCTCACGAACGTTGAACAGCTGCTCAGTTGCTGCCATGGGCGGCTCCTTTCACGGGAAAGCTCCCGTCTTAAAAAAGCACGGCCCGCCCAGATGGCGGCGCCGCGCTCTAACGTATTACGCTTGCATCTAGCCTACCCTGCGCGACAAGCGCGCAAGCGCGGCCGAAAAGCAGAACCACAGGTTGAACATTATTTGTTCAACAGCACGGGCACGCCCGTCCAAGAGGCGACGCGGCACCGTGCACAAAAAACGACCGGAGCGCGGGGCGTCCGCGATCCGGTCGTAGCGTTTGGTCAACTAAACCTAGCAGGCGGCCATGATGGGGGCAGCGACCTGCTTCTTACGGGAGAGGACGCCCGGCATCCAGACGCCGTCGTGCTCGTCGGCAATGCCCAGGCCCTTCTGAGCGGCCTCGGTCTCGCCCTCGAGCAGGACCTGCGAGCCCTCCTCCATGATGTCAGTGATGCACAGGACGATGCCGTCGGCACCCTTCTCGGCGGCGTAGGCGCGCATGGCCTCGCGAATCTCGTCGATCATGCCGAGTGCGCGGGTCTTGTCGACAGTCTCGTACTGGCCGATGAGCAGCTTCTTGCCAGCGGGCTCGAACATCTTGATGTCATTGCCGACCATCTCAGCTGCGGTGAAGGAGCCGGACGGACGGGTGAGGAAGACTTCCATGCCAAACTTGACCGGGTCGACGCCCACCTGCTCGCCGAGCTTGGCGGCGACGGCGCGGTCGACATCGGTGGTGGTGGGGCTCTTGAGCATGAGCGTATCGGTCATCATGGCCGAGAGCAGCAGCTTGGCCTGGACGTCGGAAAGCTCAACGCCGAGCACGCCGGCGAGCTTGGTGACGATGGTGCAGCTGGAGCCCCAGGGCAGGCAGATGTAGTGCAGCGGGCCGGCGGTCTCGAAGTCGCCGATGCGGTGGTGGTCGACGACGCCAAAGACCGTGGCGTCCTTAAGGCCGGCGACGGACTGGGCGGACTCGTTGTGGTCGGTGAGGACGACGAGCTGACCGGCCTCGACGGACTCGATCACGCGGGGCTCGGCGATGCCGGCGTCGGCGAGCAGCTTGGCGGACTCGGCCGGAAGCTGGCCCAGAGCGCAGGCCTCGTAGGTGTTGCCGGCATACTCAACCTGGTTGAGCAGCTGGGACAGGACGACGGCGCTCATGATGGCGTCGTTATCGGGGTTCTGGTGACCAAAGACAAGAACGTTTGCCATGGATATCCTCCACTTGATATGTGTACTTGGACGTAGCTATGGTAGCACGCCGATGCCGAGCCTTCGCAGACGGAAGGGCCACGGCATATTTTGGGGCGCAGGCACGGGGGCCAAGACTGTCCCTTTTGCACCATGTTGGTGCAAAGTAACCTGTCCCCCTTGCACCAGCTATTTACCGGCGGCGCGCAGGGCTACGTAGGCGGCACCGATGATGCCGGCGTCGTTTCCGAGCGAAGCGACCTTAATGGGTGTCTCGCGCGAGGCGGAAAGCGCGTACTGCTTAAAGTGCTCGCGAACCTTGTCGAGGTAGACATCGGCCGAAGCGGACGCGCCGCCACCGATCAGGAACATCTCGGGGTCAACCACGTTAGCAATAAGCGCCAGGGCACGGCCGAGATAGTCGGCCATGGTATCGGCAGCTGCCAGCGCGAGCTTGTCACCCTCGCGGCAGGCCTGGAACACGTCCTTGGAATCAGAAGGCCCGGTGAGCTCGATGGGCTCGACGCCCGCCTTCTTGCACTCAGCAAGGTAGTTGCTCACCACGCCAGTGGCGCTGGAATACTGCTCCAGATGGCCATGACCGCCACAGCCGCAGGTGCGCTCCTCAGCCGGGTTCAGGCACATGTGGCCAATCTCGCCGCCAGCACCCACAACGCCCGACACCACGTCGCCGTTAACGATAACGCCGCCGCCCACGCCGGTACCGATGGTGACCATCACCACGTTCTGTACGCCCTTGGCGGAGCCGAGCCAGGCCTCGCCCATGGCAGCGGCGTTGGCATCGTTCTCGTACTTAACGACCGCGTCGGGGCAGTGCTTTTGAATGGCGATCCTCAGCTCGGGCAGGTTAATGGCAATGTTGGCCTTGACCTTGGCATCGCCCGATGCCGGGATGGGGCACGGAACGGCCAGGCCAATGCCTGCCACAAAGGCACGCGGAATCTGCGCCTTGGCGACCACCTGGTCAATAGCCTCGGTCACCGCGGCAAAGCCCGCAGCGTCAACGAT
This sequence comes from uncultured Collinsella sp., assembly GCA_902495265.1. GTDB lineage: Bacteria > Actinomycetota > Coriobacteriia > Coriobacteriales > Coriobacteriaceae > Collinsella. Next base: position 6,368 of record CABUWR010000059.1, read on the forward strand.
GGGAGGCGTAGGCACGCTGGCCTTGGCAAGCAGGTTACCGTCTTCGTCGAACAGGCCCTCCTTAACCGAAGTGCCGCCGACGTCAATGCCGATGTAGTACTGCTTAGGTTCCATGGGAGCCCACCTTTCTCGTTTAAACATTGCCTGTATGGTACCGCTCCCAAGGCAAAAACCTACCAAAAAGGGACAGGTTTGTTTTGGCAGGTTTCATCTGGGGAAACGCAAATGGCTGCTCAACAGGCCGCGCAAGACCTTCCCCAAAAATAAAGGCGCCGGGATGCGGAGACTCCCGACGCCCGCCAAAGGGACTGTGTTGTCTGTTGGACCGCACGGCCCATCGCGGCGATAACGCCGACTAGGCCTTGAGTGCCTGCAGCTGCTTGTGGATCTCGATGAGCTCCGTCGCCATGACGCGCATGGTCTCGGTGCCAGCCATCTGATCCTCGGCATGTAGCAGAATCAACGGGGCCTCGCCGTTACGCTCGCCGTTTGCCTCTTTCTTCAGAAGCCCCATGTGAACATCGTGGCCACCGTTATAGGCCTCGTCGCCCTGCTTGATAAGCTCCTCGGCGGCGTCAAAATCGCCCTCCTTGGCCTTTTGCACGGCATTGATGTACATGCTCTTGGCGGTACCGACGTAGCTGATGATCTCGAAACAGGTCATCTGCAGTTCGTTCATATCCTCCATGCGGTGCACCTAGCCCATCACGCTGACGCAGTGGTCGATGATGCCGGCAGCGTTCATGCGGCCGTAGTCGACCATGTTGATGACCTCGACCGGAAAACGACCAGCGGCCTCCTTCTCAAAGTCACCCTTGGTGTAGCCGATCTGCGGGCCAAGCAGCAACATGTCGCACTCGTCCAGGTGATCGTGGGCCTCGTTCATGGGACGAGCCTCGACCTCGATATCCAGACCACGGTTTGCAACCTCGGCCTGCATCTTCTGGACCAGCAGGCTCGTGGACATACCGGCATTGCAGCAGAGCATGATCTTCTTCATGGTTTCCTCCTTATAACTGCGCGGCGCGCAGACGACAACTGGTTTTATTCCTTGCGGCTATTGTGCCCACTCCCCTGTATCTTTACGCAAGGGAGAGAGCCGCGGGCACCGGCACCGCGTACCGGCGCCCGCAAAGGTGAAAGGGACAAACGTTAGGCGTTCTACTCGGCGAGAGCCTCCTGCTTGGCGATTGCCTTCTCGGAAATCTTCATAAAGGGCAGGTAGACGGCCATGCCAATGACAATCTCGAGAGCCTGCCACACGCCGGCGCGCCAGTCAAAGCCCGTAGCGAGCAGGGCATTGATGACGGGAGGCATGGTCCAGGGCAC
>CABUWR010000060.1 GCA_902495265.1 uncultured Collinsella sp.
AGCGCCAGCACGCGCAGGGCCTCGTCGGCCATGGCCTTGTTGGCGGCCACGAGCTCGGCGCGACGCTCCTCGGTCAGCGGAACGACCCTGTCGCCGTCGTAGATATGGGTGCACAGGCCGATCACCACGTCGGGCGCGCCCTTGGTGTACTGCTCGTACTCGCCGTCCAGGGTCTCGACGACCACGGACATCATCTTGCGGCCCGAGTCGAACGGGGCCTCGCCCACGCGCGGGTGCTCGGCAGTCAGGCCAGTGAGACCAGCCTTGCCGGCATCGTTGACGAGCGCGCACTCAGTCGGCTCGCCCACGGCCTCGCCCAACTCCTCGTCCCACTGGGCGTCGGAGCAAAGGGCCATACCGGCCAGGAACTTCTCCTTAGGCGCAGCGAGCTCGTGCTTGACGACGGTCATCTTATTTTGGGTAAGGGTACCGGTCTTGTCGGAGCAGATGGTCTGCGTGCAGCCAAGGGTCTCGACGGCAGAAAGCTTGCGGATGATCGCCTGGCGCTTGGCCATCTTGGTCACGCCGAGCGAAAGCACGATGGTCACGACGGCGACCAGGCCCTCGGGAATGGCGGCGACGGCAAGCGAGACGGCGACCATAAAGGTGTCGAGCAGGGCAGTCGGGTCGGTAAGGACGTTGCCCACGCCGTGACGGATGATGTCGACGCCAAAGATGACGACGCAGATGACGATAACCATAATGGTAAGGATGCGGCTGAGCTCGGCGAGCTTCACCTGCAACGGCGTGAGCTCTTCCTTGGCCTCGGCCAGGGCGCCGGCAATCTTGCCCATCTCGGTATCCATGCCGGTGCCGACCACGACGGCGCGACCGCGGCCGTACACCACGGTGGAGCCCATATAGCACATGTTCTTGCGGTCGCCGAGCGGCACGTCATCGGAGCCCGCGGCAAGCTCGATCACGTTGGCGTGCTTCTCTACGGGCACGGACTCGCCGGTGAGTGCGGCCTCTTCGATCTTCATCGTGGCGCTCTCGAGGACGCGGCAGTCGGCCGGAACGGAGTCGCCCGCCTCGAGCATGATCACGTCACCGGGCACGAGCTCGGCGCTCGGCAGATGCACGAGCTTGCCGTCGCGCAGCACCTTGGACTGCGCCGCGCTCATCTCCTGCAGGGCCTCGAGGGCCTCCTCGCTCTTGGCTTCCTGGACCACGCCCAGTACCGAGTTGACGATAACGACGAACATGATGATGACGACATCGGCAAAGTCGGGCTCGCCCTTGACCATGCCCGTGAGCGCACTGATGACGGCGGCAACGATCAGCATGATAACCATGGGATCGGCCATCTGCTCAAAGAAACGCTTCCACAGCGGCGTCTTTTCGGCTTCCTCGAGCTTGTTAGGGCCTGTCTTGGCGAGGCGCGACGAAGCCTCGCCGGTGCTCAGGCCGAGGTTCTCATCGACACCTTGGTCGCTGAGCACCTCCGCCGCGGCGGACAGGTATTCCTTTTGCATATAGAGTCCCCTCCTGGGATTCGGGCCACTCAGCAGATTGATGCCCGATCATAATTCCCAGGAGAAGGGCAAGGGCTCATCAAGGCTGCCGTGCTGAGCGGCAGTTGATAGTGGGGCTATGGTACCCCAAAGCAACGCGTCTAGCCAAAACAATCCATTTGGAAATAGGGTCCATTCGCAACGATGCAGACCGTATGATGCTCAACATTGATAAAACGTTTTTTCTTCGGCGCATCATCAAACTGAAATATCGCCCAGATAGCAGCGGTTAGAACGGTTGGTAAAGTTTTTGCATATACCGTTTTTCCGCAAAAAATGAACTTCTAATTCGGCATACGGTCGATTTTTTGGGGTATTCGGTCGTCATTTCGTTATAATCATCTCAGTTTTATTTCTTATGGTTTATCTATCAGCGCAAGACGATGTCAGATGGAGGTCTGAATGTACAAGCGCACTAAGATTGTATGCACCATGGGTCCCGCCTGCGATAGCGACGAGACCATCCGCGAGATGATCAAGGCGGGCATGAACGTCGCCCGTTTTAACTTCTCGCACGGCTCCTACGACGAGCACCACGGTCGCATCGAGCGCGTCCGTCGTATTTCCAAGGAGCTCGGTATGCCCGTCGGCATCCTGCTCGACACCAAGGGCCCCGAGGTCCGCACCGGCCTTCTGGTCGACGGCAAGAAGGTTGCCGTCAAGACCGGCGACAAGATCGTCGTCACCGCTCAGCCCACGTCCGAGGATTTCCACGGCACCTCTGAGCACATCTCCCTCGACTACCTGGCTCTGCCCTCCGAGGTCGAGAAGGGCTCCCTCATCCTGATCGATGACGGCCTGGTTGCCCTCGAGGTCGAGTCCGTCGACGGCCAGGACATGACCTGCGTCGTCAAGAACGACGGCCTGATCGGCGAGCGCAAGGGCGTCAACATGCCCAACGTCAACATCTCGCTGCCCGCCATCACCGAGCGCGATCGTCAGGACATCCTCTTTGGCCTGACCGAGAACATCGACTACATCGCCGCTTCCTTCATCCGTGACGGCGAGTCCGTCCGCGGCATCCGCAAGCTTTGCCGCGAGAACGGTGGCGAGCACGTCACGATCTTCCCGAAGATCGAGTGCGCCCTGGGCGTCGAGAACTTCGACGAGATCCTCGAGGCTTCCGACGGCATCATGGTTGCCCGTGGCGACCTGGGCATCGAGATCAAGCCCGAGCTCGTTCCCCACATCCAGAAGGAGATCATCGCCAAGTGCAACGCGGCCTACAAGCCCGTTATCACCGCTACGCAGATGCTCGACTCCATGCAGCAGAACCCGCGCCCGACGCGCGCCGAGGTTGCCGACGTTGCTAACGCCATCTACGACGGCACCGACGCCGTTATGCTCTCTGGCGAGTCCGCTGCCGGTAAGTACCCGGTCGAGGCCGTTAAGATGCAGGCCAGCATTGCTCTCGAGACCGAGAAGTACCTCCCGGCTCACGCTCCGCTCGAGGTTCCGGCTGACGCTCACGGCACCCGCGTCGTCAACAACGTTGTGGGTATGTCCGCTGTGAACATGGCCACCACCGTTGGCGCCAAGTGCATCACCGTGCCGACGACCACCGGTCGTACCGCTCGCCTGATTTCGCACTTCCGTCCCAACATGCCGATCTGCGCGTTCTCCCGCCACGAGTGGGCCGTCCAGCAGATGATCATGTACTGGGGCGTTATCCCGCATCAGGCCGAGATTACCCAGGGCACCGTCAACGGCACGATCGTCAAGGCGATCGAGACCGCTAAGGAGCTCGGCTACGTCGAGGCCGGCGATCTGACCGTCGCTACCGCCGGCGATCCCCGCATGAGCGTCCAGCTCGAGGACAAGGTCTCCTCGACCAACGTCGCATACGTCGCTCAGGTGCGCTAAATCGTACTTGCAAGCAGATTTGCATTGCAAAGGGCCCGGAAGGCTTCGCCTTCCGGGCCCTTTTTCTGTGCCAATGCCGCCGCACGGCAAAACACGCACTCATTTCTTTACCAAAAGCGCGAAATCCACCCTTCGAGGCCCAAAAAATAAAGCCCCAAGCGCTAAAAGTGTTCGCCCGGTGGCAAACCCACACCTCACACAGGGCTGATAAATCGTTTTAGCAAGAACCAAATCGACCTGGTTTTCGGAAGTATGCGGCAAATTCTGGAACCTCCGAGCACACCCTGTTTTTTTCGCAACAAAATGCCTGATAAACTAGCCTCAAAAGCCAGGTCCGCTCATAGGGTTCAGATTTTGCCGCATACTTCCGGATTGACGCTGGCATCACTCGCTTCAAAGAGATGATTTCGGCCAGGAGGGCATTATGGACCTGACGCTTTGTGGGCAATCCGCCTTTAACTACTACCGCATCCCGCCGCAGGTATTAGGCCTTTACCCCGCCATTAGCCTTGGCAATATGGATCGCAGATGCTGTGGCCTCGGAAGTCATGCAGTTGTAAAAGACCTGCTTCACGCACCGCTTCACAGGCTAGTATTCACTCGGGCACAATCCGGGTCGCGAAGCCTGTTTAAATCGCACCTCCTGACCCAAGAGCCGCCTCCTGGGTCGTTTAGACAGACTGAACATGGATTTGATGTCACTTCACCGGAGTTCACGCTGCTCAGCCTTGCCACACAGGTCTCACGCAACCAGTTACTCATGGCGTGCTACGAGATGTGCGGCTCCTTTGCAGTGTTTAAGCCCTGCGAGCGAACGCAACAACAACTCGATGAAGCTATTTCGCTTAAGTTCATTCCACCCAACTGCGGCTGGGAGCGAGTTAACGACACCAAGGGCAATGACACCAACTTGTGGAAGCGCACGCCGCTTCTTACCGCAACGGATATCGCCGCGTTCGCCAAGCAAGCCGCAGGCCTGCGCGGCGTCAAACAACTGCGCTGGGCGGCCGAGCACATGACGGGGCAGGCCGCCTCGCCCTTCGAAGTACAGACCTCCATGCTTATCTCGCTCCCCCGCGACGAGGGCGGCCAGGGCATCGAGATCGCCAACAACGCGCGCATCCCGCTCAGTGAAGCCGCACGTTCGCTGTATGACAAAACCTGCTGCTACGCCGATATCCTCATCGAAAGCGCCACCGACAGCATGGGCGTCATTCTGGAATGCCAAGGCCGCTCTGCCCACGACAGCGAAGCCGCGAGCCTCTCCGATGCCGAGCGCGCCACCGCACTCACAAGCATGGGCTACGACGTCATCCAAATTACCTATAACCAGATCAAGGAGAAGAAGAGCTTCGACCACATAGCCGAGCTCATCCATAAAAAGGCCGGGCTTCCCCACATCCCAAAGACCAAACAGGAGCGCATTGCCGAAGATACCTTACGGCAAGAGCTACTTGTCGATTGGGTTGAGCTATTCACTGCCGGGCCGGCCGGCTAGCAGCTAGCGATCAGAGGGACTGCGGGGACGTCAGAAGCGGCAACGCGAGTCGCAAAACCCGCCTCGGTCAGCTCGATCACCTCGGTAAACGTTGCGTCGAAGAACTCCTCGGTCAGCAGGCGGTATGGCGGATGGTTGGGCTCGCCGGGGTTTTCGCGTACAATCTCGTGCATGACGCCGATGGTCTTGAGCACATATTCTTTATGGATGGGATACTGCCCAAAACGCGTCGCAGCGGTATACAGGCGATCGGTCGCACGCGGGATGGAGACAATGCCCAGCGTCTTGCCAAACCAGTCAAAGTCGCCTTGCTTTTTAATGCGGAACTCCTCACACGGCTTGCCGCCGTGCGCCTCCAGGTACTGATTCACGCGCGTATTCCATACGGTATCGGCCACCAGATGCGACCAGACGCCCAGCGTTAAATCGAGCAGCGACTGCGCCACATCTTCGGACGCAAGCGAGAACTCACGAGCTCCGGGACCGGCAACCGGCTCGGCATCCTTGTAGCGCTGGGGATAGTGCACGCGGTTCAGCCGCTCGCGCTCCTCGATAATCGAGGTCGCCGCGGCCGGCGCACCGGTGGGCGAACTTTTAAGCAACGGTGCCACATAGGTATCCCAGAACTCATGCTCACGAGGCTTAGGGATGGGCTCAGGCTTGGCAAAGTGCGTAATGCGGTACGGGATGGGATCGGCGATGCCAGGGACCATATAGCCCACGAAGATATCCGGAACCACGCAGCCAAACAAAAAGGCATTGCGGTCGCGCACGCTCTTGGCAAGCGCACCGGTGCGCTCCAGCAAACGCTCCGTCTGAGCGATATGAATGTTCCAGCTTGGCATAGCCACCCCCATAAAAACCTGGATAACTATACCATCACGGCAAAGCCACGCGGGCAGCTACGCACGCTCTACGCAGCAACTAGTCCGTAGCACCGCTTTCGGTTCCATACGACGGCGAAGGCGCCTCGACCACATGGTGATATCGATCGATATAGATTGCACGGGCACCCAGGCGGCGCACCAAATCTTGGTGATGTGTGCTCATCAAGACCGTCTTACCGGCAGCAACATAGGCCAGTAGGAAGTTGACCACGATGTCGCAAGAGTCCTCGTCAAGTCCGTTGGTAGGCTCGTCGAGCACCAGGATATCGGGGTTCATCGACACCACCGCAGCCAGCGCAACGCGCTTCTTTTGCCCGCCCGAGAGCTGATAGGGAGAGGCGGCGGCAAGGTCGGCAACCTGGAACAGCCCCATGGCATCGCGCATGCGGCGCTCGAGCTCGTCTGCCGGCAGCCCCATCTGCGCGGGACCAAAAGCAACTTCCTCGCCCACCGTAGCGCAGAACAGCTGGGCGTCGGCATTCTGGAACACAAAGCCCACGCGCTGATGAAAACGCTGAGCGGCCGCGGAATCCTTTAGAAACGCCGCATCGATCACATGCCCGTCAAACAGGTATGCCCCTGCGTCCGCGAGTTCAAGGCCGTTAATAAGGCGCATAATCGTCGTCTTACCGCAGCCGTTGGGACCGAGCAGGGCAACGAGTTCGCCACGATCGACCTGCAGCGACACGCCATCGACAACCGTATGTCCCGCATAGGAGAACACTACGTCGCGCAGCTCGATGAGCGGCGCGACCTCGGCGCCGCCCGCACCGTTCGTGCCCGCCGCACTATTCATATCGATCGTCAAAACGTCGCCCTTCCCTAGTTGCATCCCCAGCCGGAACCAGCAGCGCCTACAGCACGGCGCACAACACTGCCAGCAGCGCCACGCCGGCCGCATAGACCGCATCACGCCAGCCAAACCCGGCGCGCGCGGGCGCCGGATACGTACCGGCAAAGCCGCGGCACAGCATAGCCTCGTCCATCGCGCGGCTGCATTCCATCGCCTTGATAAAGGTCATGCCCATGATACCCGCGATCGAATCGGTACGCGAAAATCCCTCAGGCGCACGGCCAACGCTGCGCAGCATAACCGATTCGCACAGATTGTGCGCCGTGCGACCCAGCACCTCGATGTGCTTGAGCGCCATATCAAACGTAAAGATGACCTCGTCGGGAAGGCGCAACATCTTAAGCGCCGCCGACATTCGGCTCCACGTGAGGGTCCACGAAACGCCCAGCACCAGCGACACATTAATGAAGGTCTTGAGTGCAATCTTGAGCATGGCGCCCGTGGCAGAAGCACCCAGTAGCAGGGCAGGAAGCGCCAGAACCACTGCGAGTCCCGCGGCACCGAGAGCCGGCACAAAGGTCGCGCGCAGCCCGCGTACAGGGCGCACAGCAACGAGCACCAGCGCGATAGCCGCCATCAACATGAGGTACAGCGGGCTCTGCGTCAGACACACGCACAGGACGCAAACGAACATCCCCACCAGGCGCACCGGAGCCGAAACGCAAGAAAGGGCGCGGTCGATCATCGACCCGCCCTCGTGCGCGCCTCCACCCAGGCGAACCCGCTCAAGCAGGCTCGCCAGGTGCAGGACATTCTTTTGCATCACACGATGCCGAGCCCCCACGGGCTCATATCGCTCCTCGGCCGCAAGCCAGCTAGGCAGCTCGGCTATTGCCATGAGCACCGCTTTCCTTGACCGTCAGCGAGACCAGGCGGAATGCAATGGTAAGCACCGCCACGCCAATCACGCCCGAAAGAATATACATCGCGGCCTGGCCGGCAAAGCCAAGGCCCTGCTCCTCGGAATAGGCCTGAAGATAATCGCCCGTGGGCAGTGTATCGGCAAACGTCGGAGCGTCGAGGCCGACCGAAGCCTGCAGGCTGTCGTCGCCGGCCTCCT
>CABUWR010000061.1 GCA_902495265.1 uncultured Collinsella sp.
TGCGACTCGAGCTCGGACTTCTGCGTATCGAGCTCTTTCTGGATGGTCTGGATGTCCTCGATGGCGTCACGGTCGCTCTTGTTGATCTTCTCAACGTAATGCGCGTTGGCGACGAGCTCCTCAAACGAACCAGAAGCGAGCAGCAACGACAGGATGTTGGTGCCGCCCGACTTGTAGCTGGCGGCAACGCGATCGGAAAGGTCACTGCGCTTCTCTTTGAGCTCGGCCTTCTTGGTGTCGATCTGAGCCTGCGTATCGTCAATCTGGCCCTGTACGCCCTCGATATCGCTGAGTGTCTGGGCATTCTTGTTGGCGAGCGACGCGTACTCATTAGCGATGCTGTCGAGCTGAGCCTGGACCTCGTCGAGCTGGGCCTGGGCGGCATTCAGTTTGTCGGTGGTTTCTTGGCTGGCCTCAGCCGCATGGGCGCGGGCGGGCAGGCCAAAAAGAACAGCCGCGGAAGCAGCACCGAAAAGAGCCTTAAGGGCAGTGCGGCGCGAAAGCTCCTGCGTAAAGATGGAATCGTTGTTTGGTGACATATGTACTCCGTTACATGCTTATTTATATGTCGCTCAACTCAAACATATTAACGCACATCGCGCTTGTCCCAACTATTTCCACGAACGGCTGGAATAGCATGGTCAGCGGCTCGCAAATACGTCCCACACCAAAGGTAAGGATTATGCAAATAACACCCTATGAGTACGTTAACATCAATCCTCTGGTTTTCCTGCCCCGCGTGTTTTGGGCGCCCCCAGCTGCGCTATACTCCCCTCAAGAAGTGTTCCTGATTCGATAGGAGACTACATGTCCAAAGCACTCGACCCCAAAGACACCTGCGTCCTCGTTACCGGCGGCGCCGGCTTTATCGGCTCGCACACCGTCGTTCAGCTGCTCGAGGGTGGCTACCAGGTTGTCGTCGTCGATGACCTCTCCAACTCCAGCGCCGTTGCCATCGACCGCGTCAAGACCATCGTGGGCGACGAGGCCGCCAAGAACCTCACCTTCTACGAGGCCAACGTGCTCGACCGCGATGCGATGAACAAGATCTTCGATACCCACCAGATCGACCGCGTCATCCACTTCGCCGGCTTTAAGGCCGTTGGCGAGTCGGTGAGCAAGCCCGTCGAGTACTACCACAACAATATCGAGAACACCCTGGTGCTCATCGATGTCATGCGCAACCACGGTTGTAAGTCCATCATCTTCTCGAGCTCTTCGACCGTCTACGGCGATCCGGACAATCCGCCCGTCACCGAGGAGGACCCCAAGAAGCCCGCGACCAACCCTTATGGTTGGACCAAGTGGATGATTGAGCAGATCCTCATGGACGTCCACACCGCCGACCCCGAGTGGGACGTCGTGCTGCTCCGTTACTTCAACCCCATCGGTGCCCATCCGTCGGGCCTGATCGGCGAGGATCCCAAGGGCATCCCCAACAACCTGGTTCCCTACGTCGCCCAGGTCGCCGTCGGTAAGCTCGAGGCCGTTCAGGTCTTTGGCAACGATTACCCCACCCCCGACGGCACCGGCGTGCGCGACTACATCCACGTGTGCGATCTGGCCTCTGGTCACGTTGCTGCCCTTAATTGGATGAACGGCAAGACCGGCGTCGAGATCTTTAACCTGGGCACCGGCACCGGCACCTCGGTGCTCGAGGTCGTCGCTGCCTTCTCCAAGGCGTGCGGCAAGGAGCTGCCCTACGTGATTCGCGAGCGCCGTGCCGGCGATATCGCCGCCAACTGGTGCGATGCCTCCAAGGCCGAACGCATGATGGGTTGGAAGGCCCAGTACAACATCGCGGACATGTGCCGTGACAGCTGGAATTGGCAGAGCCATAACCCCAACGGCTTCGCCGACGCCGAGTAGCAAAAAACCTACATAGCGTTCTTGCCCCGGTCTCACGATGTGAGACCGGGGCTTTTTTCATGGCGTGTAACCATTCGCCGAAAAACGACCAACTTTATTATCTTGCCTGTACATGTTTAAACAACATGTTCTACAATAGGGACATCGACTCTAAAACTCGGGACGGGCCGTTCATCCATCTGCAGGCCGATCCCACAACAAGAAGGTTGGTGAGCACATCCATGGAGCGTGCAAGCGGTGTTCTCATGCCCATCTCATCCCTGCCCGGACCGTACGGCATCGGCGGCTTTGGCTGGAACGCCTATGACTTTGTCGATTTCCTCGTCTCGTGCAAACAACATTACTGGCAGATTCTGCCCCTTACGACGACGAGCTATGGCGACTCGCCCTATCAGTCGTTCTCGGCCCGTGCGGGCAACCCCAATTTCATCGACTTTGCCGAGCTTATCGAGGCCGGCTATCTGGAGCAGCGCGATATCGACGGTGTGTACCTGGGCTCCGACCCCAGCAATGTCGACTATGGCGCCATCTTTGGTGGCCGTCGTCAGATTCTCGACCGCGCCGCCGAGCGCTTTGCCGCCGACAAGCCGGCCGACTTCGACGAGTTTGTCCAAGCAAACGAAGACTGGCTCATCCCCTACTGCGAGTTCATGACCGTCAAGGAGGAGTGCGGTCTCAAGGCCTTTTGGGAGTGGCCCGCAGAGCTCCGTACCCGCGGTGAGGCTTCTGCCGAGGTCTGCGCCGCCCATCCCGCGCGCATGCTCTACCACCAGATGACGCAGTACTTCTTCAATCGTCAGTGGAGCCGCCTCAAGGCCTATGCCAACGAGCGCGATATCCTCATCATCGGCGACCTGCCCATCTATGTCTCGCGCGACTCCGTCGAGATGTGGGCCACGCCCGAGCTCTTTAAGATCGACGCCGCCGGTAATCCTGTGAGTGTCGCCGGCACGCCGCCCGACCAGTTCTCGGCCACCGGCCAGTACTGGGGCAATCCCATCTACGACTGGGACGCCATGGAAGCCGACAGTTTCTCCTGGTGGGAGGGCCGCATCCGCGCCGCCCTCGACATGTACGACGTCATCCGCCTGGATCACTTCCGCGGCTTCGAGGCCTATTGGGAGGCACCGTTCTCCTCACCCGATTCGTCCTACGGTTCGTGGACGCAGGGCCCCGGCCTCAAGTTCTTCAAGACGCTCGAGGAAAAGCTCGGCACGCTGCCCATCATCGCTGAAGACCTGGGCTTCCTCACCCCCGGCGTCATCGACATGCGCGACAACTCGGGCTTCCCCGGCATGAAGATCTTGCAGTTTGCCTTTGAGGGCACCAACTCGTACTACCTACCGCACAACTACATTGCCAACACCGTCGCCTATGTGGGCACGCACGACAACGAGACGGCGCGCGGTTGGTTTGAGGGAACGGCCACCCCGCGTCAGCGCGAGCAGGCGGCCCTGTACACCCACCAGCAGGCCGGCGAGCCCATGGCCGATGCACTCAACCGCACCATCGCCGCCAGCGTGAGCGATACCTGCATCTACACCATGCAAGACCTGCTCAACCTGGGCAACGAGGCACGCATCAACACTCCCGCCACCCTGGGCGGCAACTGGACCTGGCGCATGCTCGATGGCGCCATCACCCGTAAGCTCGAGCACAAGCTCACCGACTGGACCGAGACCTACTTCCGCATCCCGTCTGAAGCCGAAATTGAGCTTCCCCAATAGGAGCCACCGCGTCCGACCCCACCCCACCGTGCGGACGCGACCGCTTTTCCCGCGCGAGGCCACCCCAATCCCCTCGCGCGGGCTTCTTTTGAATTTCTGACATGTAGTCAACTCACCACAGGAGGAAACATGCCCCGCATCAATCTTGCGGCTCTTGCCGAGCAGTCCTTTGGAACCTCGCTCGAGCAGCTCGATGACCGTCGTATTTATAAGCTGCTGGTCAAGCTCGTGCAGGAACGCTCTGCTGCCTGTCCGCTCAACAATGGCAAGAAAAAGCTCTACTACATCTCTGCCGAGTTTTTGATCGGCAAGCTGCTTATCAACAACATGATTGACCTCGGCATCTATGACGAGGTTAAGGACCAGCTCGTCGCCGCCGGCCACGACCTCAACAAGATCGAGGAGTTCGAGGTCGAGCCTTCGCTCGGCAACGGCGGCCTGGGCCGTCTGGCCGCATGCTTCTTGGATTCCATCGCCACGCTGGGCCTTACCGGCGACGGCGTGGGCCTCAACTACCATTACGGCCTGTTCCGCCAGCGCTTTGTCGACAACCAGCAGAAGGCCGTCCCCGACGAGTGGCTTGGCGAGCAAGACATCCTGATCGACGACGACCGCTCCTACACCGTCGAGTTCGGTGATTTTACCGTTACTTCCAAGCTCGTCAACATCGATGTGCCCGGTTATGGCCAGCCCACCAAGAACCGCCTGCGCCTGTTCGACCTGGCAAGTGTCGACGACGGCCTGGTCCCCGGCAGCTCCATCGACTTCGACAAGACCGAGATCGCCAAGAACCTCACCTTGTTCCTCTATCCGGATGATTCCGACGAGCAGGGCCGTCTGCTTCGCATCTACCAGGAATACTTCATGGTGAGCAACGCCGCCCAGCTCCTGATCGACGAGGCCATCGAGCGCGGCAGCAATCTGCACGATCTGGCCGACTACGCCGTGGTCCAGATCAACGACACGCACCCCACCATGGTCATTCCCGAGCTCATTCGCTTGCTCACCACCAAGCACGACATCGAGTTTGACGAGGCCGTGACCATCGTACGCTCCATGGTCGCCTACACTAACCACACGATTCTTGCCGAGGCGCTCGAGAAGTGGCCGCTCACCAGCCTGCAGAAAGTCTCCCCTGCCATCGCCGACATTATCGTCAAGCTCGACGAGATCGCCAAGGCCGAGCACGATGACCCGCGCGTTGCCATCATCGACGAATACGACACCGTCCACATGGCCCACATGGACATCCACTTTGGCTTCTCCATCAACGGCGTCGCCGCACTCCACACCAAGATCCTGGAGGACACCGAGCTTCATCCGTTCTACGATATCTACCCCGAGAAGTTCTCCAATAAGACCAACGGCATCACCTTCCGCCGCTGGATCCAGGGAGCCAACCCCGCGCTCGCCAGCCTGCTCGACGATGTGCTCGGCACCGATTGGCGCAGCACCGGCGACCTGAGCAAGCTCGCCGAATTCGCTAACGACAAGGACGTTCTTGAGCGCCTGGCCGCCACCAAGGCCGAGGCTAAGACCATCATGCGCGAGTTTATGGCGCTCGAGCAGGGCGTGACGATCCCCTCCAACGCTATCATCGACGTCCAGGTCAAGCGTATCCACGAGTACAAGCGCCAGCAGATGCTCGCGCTCTACATCATCTGGAAGTACCTCGACATCAAGAACGGTAACAAGCCTAAGCACCCCGTCACCATCATCTTTGGCGGCAAGGCAGCGCCTGCCTACACCATCGCTCAGGACATCATCCATCTGATCCTGACGTTGTCGCAGTGGATTGCCAACGACCCCGACGTGGCTCCCTACCTGCAGGTCGTCATGATCGAGAACTATAACGTCACTGCTGCCGAGCGCGTGATTCCCGCTGCCGACATCTCCGAGCAGATTAGCCTGGCCTCCAAGGAGGCGAGCGGCACTTCCAACATGAAGTTCATGCTCAACGGCGCCCTGACCCTGTGCACGCTCGACGGTGCCAACGTGGAGATTGCTGAGCTCGTCGGCGACGAGAACATCTATACCTTTGGCGCCTCGTCCAAACAGGTCGAGCAGCTCTACGCCGACGGCACCTACAACGCCGGCGCGCTCTACCGCAAGCCCGGCATCAAGCTGCTGGTGGACTTCATCACCAACCCCGCCTTTATGGCAACCGGCAACGCGGAGCGCCTGCAGCGTCTGCACGATGACATCAAGGGCAAGGACTGGTTTATGGCCCTGCTCGACATTGAGGAATACATCCAGACCAAGGAGCGCGTGCTGGCCGACTACGAGGACCAGGATGCCTGGATGCGCAAGGCGCTGATCAACATCGCCAACGCCGGCACCTTCTCGTCCGACCGTACGGTCTCCCAGTACAACGACGAGATTTGGCACCTGGACTAATTTCGTTTCCCTTACCCATCCTCTTGAAAGCGGAGTCGCGGCAACGCGGCTCCGTTTTTTTGCCCGCGTGTTGCCTGTGGCCCGCCTCGACCAAATCGTCTCAATCTGTAACACCTATTCGGCCAAAACGGTCCCACCTGTTACAGATCGAGACAAACCGGTCCTTTCCCCAGGGTTCATCTCAATCTGTAACATCTAATGTCCGAAATCCGCCCTTACTGTTACAGATCGAGACAAATGGATAAGCCGGCTAAAACAATCTCGTTCTGTAACAGGTAACTACCGAAATCAGTCCTTCGTGTTACAGATCGAGACGGAAGGACAGGCGGCTCAGCTCAATCTCGTTCTGTAACATCTAAAGCCAATTCGATCCTCTACTTGTTACAAATCGAGACAAACGACCGACCAGACAACCCCGTCATAAAGAAAGGCTCCCCTCTCGCCCAGTGGACGGGAGGGGAGCCTTATATGTGACCACGGCAAAAGGATGGCAAAGCCGCAGTCGCCCAAAGGGAGGGCCTGGATGCACCGGGCCTAGATAAGGTTCTTGCCAGAGACCTTATCGAAGAGGTGGGTCGCGTTCTTCTCGAACTTGAACCAGATGGTGTCGCCAGCCTTGAGCGCACCCTTGGCCTCGAGGTCGACGACGGGGATAATCAGGACAAACTGGCCGTCGGGAGCGGTCACGTGGACATGCTCGGTCGAGCCCATGAGCTCGGTCACCTCGACGGTGCCCTGGAGCGCACCCTCCTCGCCTTTTTCGGCAAGCAGAATCTGCTCGGGGCGCACGCCGGCCGTGATCTCCTTCACGTCGCCGTCGTCCCAGTTGAGAGCAAGCTGAGCGCAGGTCTCGGGGGCGAGCGCCACGTTCATATCCTCGGTCTTGACGGTGAAGCCGTTGCCCGAGCGCACCAGCTGGGCATCGAAGAAGTTCATCTGCGGCACGCCGATAAAGCCGGCAACGAAGATGTTCGCGGGATGGTTGAAGACCTCCTGCGGGGTGGCGATCTGCTGGACGACGCCGTCCTTCATGACCACAATGCGATCGCCGAGGGTCATGGCCTCGGTCTGGTCGTGGGTGACGTAGATGAACGTGCCCTTGATCTCGTGGCGCAGCTTGATGAGCTCGGCACGCATCTGGTTACGCAGCTTGGCGTCCAGGTTGGACAGCGGCTCGTCCATCAGGAAGACCTTAGGATCACGCACGATGGCGCGGCCGATAGCGACACGCTGACGCTGGCCGCCCGAAAGCGCCTTGGGCTTACGGTCGAGGTACTCGGTGATACCCAAGATCTCGGCGGCGGAGCGAACCTTGCGGTCGATCTCGTCTTTGGGGACTTTCTTGAGCTCAAGCGTAAACGCCATGTTCTCGTATACCGTCATGTTGGGGTACAGAGCGTAGCTCTGGAACACCATGGCGATGTCGCGGTCCTTGGGTGCCACGTCGTTGACGCGCTTGCCGTCGATGAGGACATCACCCGAGGTGATGTCCTCTAGGCCAGCGACCATGCGCATCGTCGTGGACTTACCGCAGCCAGACGGGCCGACGAGAACGATAAACTCCTGATCATGCACGGTGAGGTTAAAGTCCTCCA
>CABUWR010000062.1 GCA_902495265.1 uncultured Collinsella sp.
CGCCCGGAAGGCAGTTCAATCCTGCTTTCCGGGCGGATCTTCAATTTGGTTATCGACGCACTAAGCCTGGGGCACCTGACCAGTCGCCAGGATCTGCTCGAGTGCGTCCTCGTCCAGCACGGGTACACCCAGCTGCTCGGCTTTGGTGAGCTTGGAGCCCGCTTTGGGGCCGGCAACCAGGTAGCTCGTCTTCTTTGACACGCTGCCCGAAACCTTAGCGCCGAGCACCTTGAGCGCCGCGCCCGCCTCGTCGCGCGTGCGATTGACGAGCGTGCCAGTGAGCACGAAGGTCAGACCCGCGAGTGGCTGTGCGTCGGCAAGCTCGCCTGCCACGCCAGCGTCGGCTGCGGCTTGCGCGTGCGCGGCACCCAAGTCGACCTCGAGCGACAGGCCCGCCTGGCGCAGGCGCTCCAGCACGGCAAGGTTCTCGGGCACGGCCAGGAACTGCTTGACGCTCGCTGCAATCTTGGGACCGATGCCCTCACACTCGGCAATATCCTCTTCGCTCGCCAAGATGAGCTTGTCAATCGACAGGAATCGCTCGGCGATGACCTCGCCCACGCTCTTGCCCACGTGGCGGATGCCCAGGGCAAACAGTACGCGACCGAGCGGCTGACTCTTGGACTTGTTGAGCTCGGCGATGATTTTCTCGGCCGTCTTGAGGCCCACCGGGATGGGGTCGCCCTTCTTGACGCCCTTTTTGCTGTTGGAGCTGGCATAAGTGCGCCCCGTGTCCAAGCCTGCGATGTCGTCGACCGTGAGCTGGTAGAAGTCCGCGACATCGTGGATCAGGCCGGCGGCGATCATCTTGTCGACGATCTCATCGCCTAGGCCGTCGACGTCCATGCAACCGCGGCTCACCCAGTGCAGCAGGCGCTCCTTGAGCTGCGCGGGGCAGTCGATGGAGACGCAGCGGTAGGCAACCTCGCCATCCTCGTGGACCACGGGGCTACCACACACGGGGCAGACCTCGGGCATGTGCCAGTCGACCGAATCGGCCGGGCGCTTGTCGAGCACCGGGCCCACGACCTCGGGGATTACGTCGCCTGCCTTGTGCACGATGATGGTGTCGCCCTCGCGCACGTTTTTGCGGCGGATCTCGTCGATGTTGTGCAGCGTGGCACGCGCGATGGTGGAGCCGGCAACCGTCACCGGTTCGAACTCGGCGACTGGCGTGAGCACACCGGTGCGACCCACCTGGATGCGAATCTCGCGCAGGACGGTCTGCTTTTCCTCGGGCGGGAACTTAAAGGCAATGGCCCAGCGCGGTGCGCGGGCGGTAAAGCCCAGGTCGAGCTGCTGCTGAAAGCTGTCGACCTTTACGACCACGCCGTCGATGTCGTAATCCAGGTCGCCGCGGTGCTCGAGCGCCTGGGCACAGAACTCGTGGACCTCGGCCGGCGTGGCGCAGCGTGCCACGTTGGGGTTGACGCTAAAGCCGGCGCTACGCAGCCAGTCGAGGAACTCGCGCTGGCTGTGGACGTGCAGCGGGTCGGTGTCGGCGATGGCGTAAATAAAGGTGGCCAGGTCGCGGCGCGCCGTGACCTTGGGATCCTTTTGGCGCAGGCTGCCGGCAGCGGCGTTGCGCGGGTTGGCGAAGGGGTCGCGCCCCTCGGCATCGGCCTCGTCGTTCAGACGAACAAAGCTGCCCTTGGGCATATAGACCTCGCCGCGTACTTCGATGGTACGTTTGCGGTCGGCACCCATGTGGGCGAGCGCCGGCTCGGACAGGTGCATGGGCACATCTTTGATGGTACGGACGTTGAGCGACACGTCCTCGCCCGTGGTGCCATCGCCACGCGTGGCGGCGCGCACAAAGGTGCCGTTTTGGTAGGTAAGCGCCACGCCCAGGCCATCGATCTTAAGCTCGCAGGTATAGGTGACGCTACCGGCACCGAGCGCATCCTCGGTGCGCTGGAGCCACGCGTCGAGCTCGTCCAGGTCCATGGCATCGCCCATGGAATACATGCGTGCCATGTGCGTGACCGGCGTAAACTGCTCGCTCACGTAGCCGCCCACGCGCTGGGTATAGCTGTCGGGCGTCACCAGGTCGGGGTAGGTCGACTCGATTTCCTGCAGCTCAACGAGCATTTTGTCAAAGGCGGCGTCCGTGATCTCGGGCGCGTCGAGCATGTAGTAGCGATAGGCGTGGTAATCGAGCTCGTGGCGCAGCTCGGCCGCACGCGCTGCCGCCTGGGCACGGGCGTCGGCCGGTGCAGCGGCATCCGTGCTCGCGGGCGTTTCGGTATCGATGTCCACGCCGTCACCAAACAGGCTCGATTGCTCCATAGCGGCACTCCTTCGCTCGATTTCAAACGGCTACTAGAGTACCACCGGTCACCATGGCGCCGAATAGCCCTTTCGAACCGCACCGAATCGGCAGCCGCCAGACCGGGGTGGATCGCGCAATCAAACCATACCCTTGCCATTTCTAAATGATCCGTTTTCCTCCGTCCCCAACGGATCAATAAGAAAAGAGGGGGCTGTCCCGCGTTGGCGGAACAGCCCCCTCTGGCATCGGCATGTGCGATGCGGCTCGTTAGTAACCCTGGCCGTAGCCCTGGCCCTGACCTTGCTGGCCTAGCAGCTCCTCCAGGTACTGGCGCAGCTGCTCGTCGGTAATACCGCCGTTGCCGGTGTCGGTCGCGCTGTCGTCCTGCTGCTGATTCTGCAGCTCCTCATCGGAGCCTAGCTCGACGGTGACCTTCTTCTCTTCCTTACCGCGCATGAGCGTGATCTCGACCTTCTCGCCCACCTCGTGGCTGCGCAGCGCGATGATCAGGCCGTCAGCGCTCGTAATCTCGTCATCGCCCAGCTTGGTAATGACGTCGCCCTCCTGAATGCCGGCCTTGGCGGCGGGACCGTCCTCAACGACGCTTGCCACATACGCGCCGCTATCGGTGCTCAGCTTGTTAGTGCGGGCGTTGAGCGCATTGACACTCGAAAGCGTGGCGCCCAGATACGGATGAACCGGCGTCTTGCCGTCGATAATCTGGTCGGCGATGTTCTTGGCGTAGTTGACGGGAATAGCAAAGCCCACGCCCGAGCTGGAGCCCGAGTAGCTCTCGATAAGCGAGTTAATGCCCACGAGCTCGCCGTTGTCGTTGACGAGCGCGCCGCCGGAGTTGCCCGGGTTGATGGCGGCATCGGTCTGAATCATGTTGGCATAGATGGTGTTACCGCTGGTAGAGCTCATGGCCGTGGAACGATAGAGCGCCGACACGATACCCGTGGAGACAGACTGCTCGTTACCGAACGGCGAGCCGATGGCCATAACCCACTCGCCCACGTTGAGCTTGGAGGAGTCGCCGATCTCAATCGGCGTGAGCTTGGAGGCGTCAGCATCCTTGAGCTTGATGACGGCCAGGTCGCTCGAGGCGTCGTTGCCCACGAACTCGGCCTCATAGGTGGTGCCGTCGTCCATGGTCACCACGTACTGGTCGTAGCCATCGACCACGTGGTTGTTGGTGAGGATGTGGCCCTCGGTATCGAGCACCACGCCCGAACCGACACTGCCCGAGCTGTCCGACTCATCGGCAGACTGCGAAAGCGAGCCATTCTGGCTGCCGCTCGAAGTGGCGGTGATGGAAACGACGGAGGGCAGGGCCTTGGCAGAAACGGCCTCAGCAAGTGTGGTGTCCTCGGAGTCGATCGTGATCTTTTGCGTCGATGAACCCGAAGCGCCCGCCGTCACGGCGTTCCTGCCGCCGCCGATATCGAGCGTGCCGCTCATAATCAGTGCGATGACCAGCAGGGCGCCGCACGCACAGCCGGCGAGTGCCGTAATAAAGATCGGCAGCTTTTTGGTTTTGGTCTTGACCACTGTGTGCTTGTTTACAACCTGCTGGCCGCCCAGCGGCTGGCCGGTCTGTGTATCGTAAGCCTGCACGTAGGGAATGTTGCTGCCGGCAGGCGTCGACTCCACCTGTACACGCGGCTGCTGCTGGGTCTCGCCAGCGTTGCCCGCATCCTGAGGACGCTGGGAATCCTTCTCGCTCATGGCTGCGATCCTTTCGTCTAATAACCAAAGGCCCGCCAAACATGTGGCGGGCCATCAATGTTCACGTTGAGTTGTACCCCAAGCTGGACAGTCCCGAGCACTAGATGCCAAGATTTCAGCTTTGTTTAAGTAATACCTTGCTTGTAGGTCAATTCGTTTTATTCCATTTTGTCTATTCGATACAACAGTCGATAGCAAAACTCACGGCTTCGCTCTCTGGCGTGAAAAAAGTCTCTTTGCTTCTTGTTCGCGTTTTTTCATTGCCATTTTCATCTCTGACCACCGTGTCAACCACGAGCGTCAATCGCTTCCGAGCGTCCGGCAGCCCCAAGGCTTCCGCCATCCCAGCTCGCATCAAAATGGGAACTCCTGCCATCAGGCCTAAAAACTGCTTCCCATCATTTATTCTTCATTCCCCTTGTCTACTTGATTTGGCTTTCTCGGCTGAATGGGGATATAGAACAGTCCCGTCAAGTTCCTTATCTTCCACAAAAACAAGAATCCATTTTTCACCTGCCTTCAACCCTGCAACATATCCGGAACTTGACTTGCGACGCATATCAATCTTTTTACGGCAACCACTTGGCATCAACGCCTCAAATTGCCCGTTATGAACATCCGATAGAGTGCGAACTTCGATCGCAACAACCGTGTCGTTTTCTCCCCCATTAGTCGCCCCTAGCAGGGACAAACTCACTGCAGCGACCAAGGCAAGGAAAAGAACCAATAGGGGTATTGCCCTTCTAATGAACTTGTCGCCATTCACGAGTACAATCACCCCTTGCAATATGTTCCGTCGTGAGCCGTGTAAATTGATACGTCATATGGAAGAAACTGCAGCCGGTTTATCCATCCGTTCCAAACCACAAGCAGGTACTTCTTGGCATTTGAGTATGTGTTATGCATTGCCACATAGCCCACAACCGCCATTGCGCGCCCGCTGCCATTTGACCGGAGCCTCCCAGAGAAAACATTGCCGAAACGCGCATGCGTAGGTTTTCGTCTCTTTGATAACTTCTGTTTGCGCTGGCGTTATCATTCCCGAAATCATTTTGCTCGCATCAACAACATATCCCTGTTTATACAAATCCTTGGCAGGTAACTAAATGATATTCGCTAGATAGTGCTATACGTTTGATATTGTTTTTACTGACACACTTTCAATCGATGAAAGGTCCTCTTTTCACCCTAAACGAGAAAAGGGTACTGGAGAAATCTCCGGTACCCTCACATTGCCCTCTATTTATTTGCTAGTCCTTAAACAGATAGCCCACACCGCGGACGGTGGTGATGTGCGCCGCGATCTGCGGGCCCACCTTGGAGCGGATGCGTCGAATGTGCACGTCGACGGTGCGCGTGCCGCCGCAGTACTCAAAGCCCCACACGCGGTGCAGCAACACCTCGCGGCTGTAGGCACGGTTGGGATGCGTCGCCAAAAAGCTCAGCAGCGAGTACTCCATCAGCGTCAGGTCGATGGGCTCGTTATCGAGTGTCACCTGGTAGGTAGCCAGGTTAATCTCGAGGTTATCGATGTTGAGCACATCGTCGGCGGCGACGGTCTCCTCCTCGCCCATCAGGCGCTGCGCGCGAGCCTTAAGCTCGTTGGGCGTCGCCGTGGGGCATACAAAGTCGGCATGCGCGTGATTCGGCAGGCGCAGGGTGCCGAGCGCCTCGTCGTCGACGATCACCAGCATGGGGACGCCGCCGCGATCGTCAAGCCACTTGGCAATCTGATCGATGCGGTCGCTGCGAATGCCGTCGGAATCGAGGATCAGCAGGTCAAAGTCGTGCGCCGCAGTCGGCGAATCGGGGGTTGCCAGGCTCACCTCGACACCCAGGGTGGTCGTCAAGCTGCGGGCAAACTCGTGGAAGCGCGTCGTGCGCGCCATGAACAGGGCACTCTTTTCGGACATATCGGCCTCCAAGGAAATGAGCTCAATCGTACTGGAACAAGCCAGCGCGATTAGGAGTTCGCCAGATAATGCTTGATCTCCCACTCGGTGATCGTGGACTCAAACTTATGCCACTCGTTGCGCTTCTTTTTGAGGAAGAAGCTGTGGATGTGCTCGCCGAGGGCATCCTTCATAAACTGCGAGTCCTCAAAGACGTCGAGCGCCTCTTTGAGCGAGCGCGGCAGCGGCGTGTAGCCGGCCTCGAGCATCTGACGGTCGGTGAGTTTGAGCGTCTCGGCCGTTGCCTCGGGCGGGAGCTCCAGCTTGCGCTCGATGCCGTCCAGACCAGCCGCCAGCGTGACGGCGTTGACCAGATACGGATTGGCCATGGGATCGGGACTGCGCAGCTCGATGCGCGTGGACAGCTGCTTGCCGGGCTTGTAGACCGGGATGCGGATCATGCTCGCGCGGTTGCGCAGGCCCCACGTGGCGTACTGCGGCACGGAGTCGCCGCCCGTGGTGATGCGCTTGTACGAGTTGACCGTGGGGTTGGTGATGGCGCTGATCTCGCGCGCGTGCGCCAAGATGCCGGCCATATAGTGCTTGGCGGTATCGGAGAGATGGTACTTCTCGTCGTCCTCGCCCCAAAAGACGTTGTTGCCGTCGTGGTCGAACAGCGACTGATGCAAAAACATAGCGCTGCCGTCCTCGCCCGCCAACGGCTTGGGCATAAAGGAGGCGTGGCAACCGCTCTCGTAGGCCTGCTGCTTAATGATGAGCTTGGCCGTAGTGATGGCGTCGGACATGCTCAGGGCCTCGGCATGGCGCAGGCTCATGCCATGCTGCGAGCGACCGGCGGCGTGGAAGGTGTACTCCACGGGCACGGACATCTTCTCGAGCGTGAGGACCGTGTTGCGGCGCAGGTCGCGAGCGGCGTCGCTCACCGAAAGATCGAAGTAGCCCACGTTGTCGAGCGGCTCGGGGGTGTGCTCGTCGGGGAAGTAGTAATACTCCAGCTCGGCACCCACGTTGAGCAGATAGCCAGCCTTCTCGGCCTTGCGGAACATGCGGCGCAGGGCATCGCGCGGATCGCCGGCAAAGGGCTTGCAATCGGGAGTGCACACATCGCAGAACACGCGGGCGACGCCGTTGTGGCTCGGGCGCCACGGCAAAATCTGGAAGGTCGAAGCATCGGGAAACGCCAGCATGTCGGCTTCCTCGGGCGTAGCAAAGCCCTCGATGGCGGAGCCGTCAAAGCCAATACCCTCCTCAAAAGCGACTTCGAGGTCCTCGGGGCTAATGGCAAAGTTCTTGAGGCGGCCGAGAATGTCGACAAACCACAGACGAACAAAGCGGATGTCACGCTGCTCTACGGAACGGAGTACGTAATCGATGTTCTGCTGGTTCATGTCGCTCCCCTTTCTTTCGGGCGGGTTTCGACTGGTCTATATCGCAGATACTATCGCAGAAAAATGTTTCCGCAGGGTTAAAGCGTATCAAGCGCTCAAAAAACGTGCGCGAACAGGCCGTTGCGAACGAGCGACTAGCGCGAGGTCGAGGCGCGGTGCTCGATGTGACCGGGGATCTCGATGCGCTTGGGCGCCAGCTTTGCGGCCTCGCCCACGGTGGTGGTAACAACGTCGATGC
>CABUWR010000063.1 GCA_902495265.1 uncultured Collinsella sp.
CCGGCAACACCCTCAATGATGAGCGCCAGTTCCTCAAAGCTGCGGCCCACCTCGGTGCCCTTGCCCGACATGGTCTCGAGCAGCACCGTCGTCTGCTGGCCCTCAAACATCACCTGACACAGGGCGTCGACAATCATCTGAATGCCGGCGTCGGAGCCCTGCCCCACATGCGCACCGGGATGGAAGTTGTAGTAGTTGCCGGGCAGCGCCTCCATGCGCCGCAGGTCCTCTGCCATAGCCTCCAAGGCGAACTCGCGCGCCCGCTCTTTGGCAGAACAGGGGTTGTAGGTATACGGGGCATGCGCCACCAGCGGTCCAAAGTCGTTTTGCGACATAAGCTCGCGCAGAGCCGCCACGTCATCCATGTCAAGTTCTTTTGCCTTGCCACCGCGCGGGTTGCGCGTAAAGAACGCAAAGGTATTGGCGCCAATGGACAACGCCGTCTCCCCCATTGCCCGATAGCCCTTCGTCGTCGAAAGATGACACCCGATCGTCAGCATCTCCAGCTCCCTCCTCATCAGTTGCGGTGAAATACGGTCTATTGGTGCCCTATTTTGGCGCAAACAGACCGTATTCCACCGCAAGTTATAAAAGGGGCATCAGGGGCAAAGGCCTCCAAGGCATTCCAGGCGCTGGCGCCATGCCCCCACGCACTAAAGTTTCAAGCGAATCGCATCGATAATGCGCGCGCAGCGCTGCGTGGCGGCAAGGGGCATGACGGGACTCTCGAGTTTCCCCGCCCGGATGAGCTGGGTCGCATGCTGGATTTCGCCGTAGAAATCATCGATCTCAAACGGGGCATTTATTTCGAGCGTTCGACCGTCGGAATACTTCACATGGGCGAGCTCGGGGCGATGGAGACGCTCGATTTCCAACGTGCCTCGCTCACAGACAATCGTTAAGCGGCTTTCATATGTTGCTTTGCCGTCGCACACCATATGAATGGGTATACCGCCGACGCTCATACGGATCTCGTCGGCCCAATCGACGCGGCCGCCTGATACGTCACGCCAGCGAACTTCACGGGATGAAACCTCGCACGCGCCCGCGAGCAAATCCTCAAACCAACCGACCGCATAGCAGCCCATGTCATATAGACAGCCGCCCTGCAACGAATCAAGCAGATAGCCCGAAGGAGGCTCGCCGTAATCGAGCTTTTGCACGCTTTCAATCGAGACAATACGGCCAAGCTCACCCGACGCAAGCAAGTCCTTCACGCGAGTGCGCATCGGGCAAAACCGATTCTTCATCGCCTCCATAAACAGCACGCCGCGCTCACGAGAGGTGGAGGCAATCGAGAGAGCCTCTTCCTCACTCAAAACGGCCGGCTTTTCGCACAGCACGGCCTTTCCCGCGCGCAGTGCCCGACAGACCCAATGCGCATGCATGCCATGTGGAAGAGCCAAGTAGATTGCGTCGACATCGGGGTCGGCAATCAGCGCATCATAAGCCACATCGCCGCTATCGTCAGCCGTGGCATAACTGTGCGCGGCATCAATCGAAAACGCCCTGCAAAACTCCTCAACATGCGAAGGAGTGCGGCCGGCGGCAGCCACAAGCCGTGCCCCGTCCACCTCCTTGAGCGACGATGCAAATCGATGCGAAATGTGTCCAGCGCCCAAAACGCCCCAACAAACCTCACGCAAATCATCACATGAATCCCGATGACCCACGACAGCCCCCTTCAGTTGCGGTGAAATAGTTCCTGTTTGGCCCCTATTCTGCCGCAAACAGGAACTATTCCACCGCAAGTTATAAAAGGGTCATGAGGAGCGCGTTTTGCCGAAGGCCTTAAGCACCGCCGTCACGGGACCAGGCTGGAAACGTCGGCGCACATCGTCGAGACGCTCGGGAATATCGATGTGCTGTGGGCAGTGGCGCGCGCATTTGCCGCACTTGACGCAATTGCTCACGAGCTTGGGCTCGCTCGTGCGCACCGCACTCGCCGTAAAGTATTGCGACAGCCCCGTAAACCAGCTGTGCGCATAGCTCGCGTTGTAGGCGGCAAAGCAGCCGGGAATGTTGATACCCTTGGGGCATGGCATGCAGTAGCCGCATCCCGTGCAGGGCACACGGTTCGATTTCTCAAACTCCATCAACACGCGCGCAATCGTGTCGAGCTGGTTGGCAGTCATCGAATTCGGCAACGCGAGGTCTGCCAGTGACGAATTCTCATCCACCTGCGCGATATCGGTCATACCCGAAAGCAGCATCGTCACCTGAGGATGATTCCACACCCACGAAAGACCCCAGGCGGCAGGAGTGCGCAAATGCGGGTCACGGGCACTATCGAGCACAGCGCGGGCCCGTGGCGGCAGCTTGCCCGCTAAACGCCCGCCCAGCAGCGGCTCCATCACAAACACCGCGAGCCCGCGCTCCGCAGCCGCCATGAGTCCTGCCGTTCCCGCTTGGTAACGCTCGCCGGCATAGTTGTACTGTATCTGGCAAAAATCCCAGTCATATGCGTCAAGCATCGTCAGGAAATCCACCGCGCTGCCGTGGTACGAAAAACCAATCTGGCGAATGCGCCCCGCCGCCTTTTGACACGCGATCCAGTCCTCAATGCCCAATGCCACCACACGTTCCCACTGGGCGGGCGAGGTAATGTTATGCATGAGGTAATAGTCGATATGGTCGGTCCGCAGGCGCCGCAGTTGCTCATCGAAGAACCGGTCGAAATCCTCCGCGCACTTGCACGAAGCATGCGGCAACTTGGTCGCCAGCAACACCCGGTCACGCAGCCCCAAGCGCTCAAGCGAGGCGCCCACGCACGCCTCGTTACCGGGATAGAGATACGCGGTGTCCAGATAATTAATCCCCTGCTCCACCGCACGGGAAATGATGGCATCGGCTGTCTTCGCATCCGGACGTCCCGGCGCACCGGGAAACCTCATGCAGCCCAGACCCAACGCCGAGATACGGTTGCCGCTTTTGGGGTCAACGCGATATTGCACGGCCCCTCCCTTCGCCATCAGCGCCCCGGCAAGGCGAAACACAATGGTCACGCAGCCGAAACATCGTGGAATCGCAATCGAGAACGTATCGTAACGCAGCAGAAATCGAGCCGTCACGGCACCGCTTTAACATCAGCAAAAAGCCCGATGAAAGGAGCCGGGCATGACCACGCGCATGTCTTTGCGGTCTGCCCTGCAGCGTAGCGTCCAGGCAAACGTTTCTTTTTTATAACAGCCGCCCCGCGCACCCACCAATCACCCTGGCAGCATACAATCCATCAGGCGCCCCTTACGCGGGCGCCTTTTACATGGGGAGATGATTCACATGCAGATCAACAAGGTCGCCTTTATCGGCAAGGGCGGCGTCGGCCTGCTCTACGGCAGCATGATCGCCCGGGCGCTCGGCAACGACGCCGTCGAATACATCATGGATGACACCCGTTTTGAGCGTCACGCGGGCGATGCGCTCACTGTCAACGGCAAGCCCTGCGATCTCACGTCCGTCCGCGCCAGCGAGGCGACGCCCGCCGATCTGGTCATCCTGACAGTCAAGACCACCGGTCTCGACCAAGCACTCAAGACTATGGAGCGCGTCGTGGGACCCAACACGCTCATCGCCTCGCTGTGCAACGGCATTACGAGCGAGCAAAAGATTGCCGAGCGCTTTGGCTGGGAGCACACCGTCCTGGGCATCTGCCAAGGCATGGACGCCGTGTTCCTCAACGGAGAGCTCACCTTTACCAATGCGGGCGAGATTCGCTTTGGCGCGGCAGCGGGCACCGAGCCCGCAACCGTTACCACCATTGACGAGCTCTATACGCGCTGCGGCGTCGCCCATACCGTCGAGAGCGACATTGCGCACCGCATGTGGGCCAAACTCATGCTCAACGACGGCATCAACCAGACCTGCATGGCCTACGGCGGGACCTACGGAAGCGCCACGGAGCCGGGCTCCGAGCAGCGTCGCTGCTTTGTTTCCGCCATGCGCGAAACGCTTGCGGTCGCTAACGCCGAGGGCATTGAGCTGACCGAGGCAGACCTGACGCAGATGGTGCATCTCATCGAGGGAATCGACCCCGCCGGTATGCCCTCGATGGCTCAAGACCGCGTCGCAAGGCGCAAAACCGAGGTTGATGAGTTCGCGGGCACCATCTGCCGCCTCGCAGCCAAGCACGATATCCAAGTGCCGCAAAACGATTGGCTCTACCAGCGCATCCGTGATATCGAGGCAAGCTGGTAACGCCAACGCACCGCATTCAACAGCCTTAACAGCAAAGCCGCCGCAAGGAAACCGTTCCCCCTGCGGCGGCTTTCATCTTCGTCTATGACCGGCAGCCAATCTCACAACAGTTAGCGTTGCGACTCCGGCACCTCGTCCTCGTCATCGCGGCAAAGCAGCACGCCGGCGCTTCCCAGCAGCGCCGCTGCGATCAGCGCGCCAACCACGGTTGGAGTAGCCCCGCATGCCCCCTGCATGCCCGCAACGAGCGCGGCCGTAGGACCAAGGCAGCCAAGCACCAATGCGACGGCGGCAACGGCGATATCTCGAGCGTTCACAAGACCACTTCCTCCAAGAGAAAGACCTTAATTCTCAAGAACCAGTGTGCCCCGCGCCCATATGCGCGGCGTACTGCCACGGTAAGCGCTCTGTTAGCTCAAGCATGCACAAATAACGGACGCCCTTACGTTGCCCAAAGGCTCGGTAAAGACGCCCGCCCGTCATGTCCTATTGGCTTATGGCAGATTACCAACCGGTATAGTAGTCGGTGGTTCCGGCTGCGCAGCCGGAGTCATAGACCTTGCACTCGCCCTTGGAACCGGTAAACGTGGAGCCCTGAGCCTTATCGCCCGCGGCAACGACGTAGTAACCATCGGAATCGCGCCAAAAGCCCTCGGAATCCTGAGTCCACTCGCCCGTGCGGTGATGGTAGAGCACGTTGCTGCTGTAATAGGTCTCACGACGACCGTTATAGTTATTGACGCCGCTCGAGCGCGTCAGGCCCGAGCCATTCGCGTAATACGCAGCAGACGCGTAAGACGAGCCGGAGCCGGCGTTGTAATACGAAGCCTGAACGGCCTCAGCGGCCTCGGCTTCGGCAGCCGCAGCCTCGAGCGCCTCGCGCTTAGCATCCTCGAGCGTCGCGCGCAGCTCATCGAGCTCGGTCGACTTGGCGTCGACCTCCACCATCGTCAGCAGGCTACCCGCACCGTCGATGCATTCTTGAAGCACGGCGCGCTCGCCATCGGTGGCATAGTCGCCATACATGTTCATGATAATTTGAGCGCGAACTTCCAAAGAGTCGCGCTTGGCCCCCATGGAGGCGTTCCACTCCTGCATGGAGCCAAAACCGTCGCCGCGATAATCGACGGGCTGCATCAACGTGGCCTCGGAGGGCGCGGAACCAACCGCGTCGGACAGCGTCGCCGCGTGGGCCTCGGTTACGCCGGTACCCACCAAAAGCGCCACGGCAAGCGTGGCAGAAAGGGCGGCGGCCTTCGGTTTTCGTGAATCGATCCTCATGTAGCTGGAAACCTCCGTAGTGCGTTTTTGCTGCGTTTGAGCTGTGTATGATTCGATCGCGCTGCATAGTACCCCGAGCAAATCGCGACCTGCGGTTTTACTCAAAAGACGCACGTCAATTGCGTAAAACTCACATCCTCTCAACAGGAGTTTTCCACAACTCGAATGCATAAAGCGTGCCAAAAACCCTGTTTTTGCACCCTCTCTATGCAAAAAAGGCGCCGGTGCGACCATTGTTCGCACAGGCGCCTTGAGCAGGCATTTAATGCAGTTATACCATCGAGTCGCAAGGGGTCCTTGCACAAGTCGCCTTACTCGTCCAGTGCGGCAAAGGCCTGCTTCAGGTCCCAAATGATATCCTCGGCGTTCTCGGTACCGATGGAAAGACGAATCGTGGAGGGCGTGATGTTCTGCTCGGCGAGCTCCTCGGCAGAGAGCTGGGAGTGCGTGGTGGTAGCCGGGTGCACGACGAGCGACTTGACGTCGGCCACGTTGGCGAGCAGCGAGAACACCTGCAGATGATCGATGAACTTCCAAGCTGCCTCCTGGCCGCCCTTAATCTCAAAGGTAAAGATCGAGGCACCGCCGTTGGGGAAGTACTTCTGATAGAGCTCGTGATCGGGGTGCTCAGGCAGGCTCGGGTGGTTCACCTTGGCGACGTGGCTGTCACCAGCCAGGAACTCAACGACCTTCTTGGTGTTCTCGACATGACGGTCAACGCGCAGCGACAGAGTCTCGGTGCCCTGGAGCAGGACCCAGGCGTTGAACGGGCTGATGCAAGCGCCCTCGTCACGCAGCAGGATAGCGCGGACATAGGTTGCGAAGGCGGCGGGACCGGCAGCCTCGGCAAACGAAACACCGTGGTAGGAGGGGTTGGGCTCAGCGATCTGGGCGTACTTTCCGCTCGCCTTCCAATCGAAGTTACCGCCGTCAACGATCACACCGCCCAGCGAGGTGCCGTGGCCACCGATGAACTTGGTTGCGGAGTGGACGACGATGTTGGCACCATGCTCCAGCGGACGGAACAGATACGGGGTGCCGAAGGTGTTGTCGACGACAACCGGCAGACCGCGCTTCTTGGCGATCTCGGAGATGGCGTCGATGTTGGGGATGTCGGAGTTGGGGTTGCCGAGCGTCTCGAGATAGATGACCGTAGTGTTGTCCTTGATGGCCCCCTCGACCTCTTCCAGATTATGAGCGTCGACAAACGTGGTCTCGACGCCAAACTGGGAGAGCGTATGCTCCAGCAGGTTGTAGGAGCCACCGTAGATGGTCTTCTGGGCAACCACATGGTCACCGGCCTGGGCAAGTGCCTGCAGGGTATAGGTGATGGCGGCGGCGCCAGAGGCGACGGCGAGGCCAGCAACGCCACCCTCGAGCGCGGCGATACGGTCCTCGAAAACGCCCTGGGTGGAGTTGGTCAGACGGCCGTAGATGTTACCGGCGTCGGCAAGACCAAAGCGGTCAGCGGCGTGCTGGGAGTTGCGGAACACATAGCTCGTGGTCTGGTAGATAGGCACGGCGCGGGAGTCGGATGCAGGATCGGCGCTCTCCTGGCCAACGTGCAGCTGCAGGGTATCGAAACCAAAGGTGTGCTCGGGGTTGTTGATGAACTGGCTCATGATGATCTCCTTGATCGAATAAAAGTAATAAGAGTAAGAGAAGTAAGTGGCTGTCTCCTGATCACGCCGACGGGCGCAAACAGGAGCCCGGCATTCGTCTTGGTAAGCAATTCATATGCGGGCCTCCTTTCGCATCCCGGTTCCGTAGTTGGCTTAATTACCTACCGTCTTTGTGTGTTTTGAATAGTACGAGCATTGTTTTCCTCGGTCAATCACTTAAAAGCGCTAACCTGTTATCGGTTTTATAGATAACACTCGAAAGGACGGGCGCCGATGACCCTCCAACAGCTTCGCTTTTTGATCGCCGTGGCAGAGTCCGGTTCGATCAACGCCGCAGCCCAGCGCCTCTATACGGCACAGTCCAATATCTCCAATGCCGTCAAAAGCCTGGAGCAG
>CABUWR010000064.1 GCA_902495265.1 uncultured Collinsella sp.
TCTGTTCATCGACAACATCTTCCGTTTCTCCCAGGCCGGTTCCGAGGTTTCCGCACTGCTGGGTCGTATGCCGTCCGCTGTCGGTTACCAGCCTACGCTGGCTACCGAGATGGGCGACCTCCAGGAGCGCATTACCTCGACCAAGACGGGTTCCATTACCTCCGTCCAGGCTGTCTATGTCCCTGCAGACGACCTGACCGACCCGGCGCCTGCCACGACGTTTACGCACCTCGACGCCACCACGGTTCTTTCGCGTAGCATTTCGTCGCTCGGTCTGTTCCCGGCTATCGACCCGCTCGCGTCTTCCTCCGACGCCCTCGATCCCTCGATCGTCGGCGAGGAGCACTACCGTGTCGCCGTCAAGGTCCAGGAGCTCCTGCAGGAGTACTCCGACCTTCAGGACATCATCGCCATTCTGGGTATGGACGAGCTGTCCGAGGAGCAGCGCCTTACGGTCAACCGTGCCCGTAAGATCCAGCAGTTCCTCTCCCAGTCCTTCCACGTCGCCGAGAAGTTCACCGGCAACCCCGGTGTCTACGTCCGCGTCGAGGATACCGTCCGCTCCTTCGCCGAGATTGTCGACGGCAAGGCCGATGACCTGCCCGAGCAGGCATTCCGCTATGCTTCCACGATTGAGGACGTGCGCGAGCGCGCCCGCAAGATGGGGGAGAAGTAGGTTATGCGTATCCGCATCGTGTGCCCCGTGAGCTGCGCCTATGAGGGCGACGCTGCGTTTGTGTCGATTCCGTCCACGGATGGCGAGTTTGGAGTTCTGCCTGCTCACTCCAGCGAAATCTGCACGATCGACCGCGGTTACGTTCGCGTTTCCGATAAGGCCATGGGCACTGTCGACCACACGTTTGCCGTGGCCGGCGGCTATGCCCAGGTTGCGGACGATGTCGTGACCGTCCTCGCCGAGCGCGCTTGCGATTTGGCGACCGTCGACGCCGACAAGGTTAAAGCTGATATTCAAGGTTTTGAAGAGAAGCTGGGTAATTTGTCGGAGGATGATGCACGCCGCGCCTACCTCTATAATGAAATCGCATGGTGTAAGCTCAAGCTTGCCCAATAGTCAGACGTTTTAGCGTTCGACCATTTGCGAACACATCATGCCCGGGATGGCCCAGCCACCCCGGGCATGCTTTTTGAAAGGGTAGACCTTGGATATTATCCGCGTTGAGGGTGGCCACGCCATCGGGGGTTCCGTGCCTGTTTCGGGCGCCAAGAACTCCGCGCTCAAACTTATGGCGGCAACGCTTCTGGCGCCGGGCAAGACGACGCTGCAGAACGTGCCCGATATTTCCGATGTCCACGTGATGGGCAAGGTGCTCAAGGGTATGGGCGCTACGATCGATGTTCTCGACGAGCACACGCTCGAGATCGATACCTCCCAGGTCGATTCTTGGGAGGCTCCCTATGAGCTCGTTGCCAAGATGCGCGCTTCCACTGCCGTGATGGGACCCCTGCTGGGCCGTTTTCATCGCGCCAAGATCGCCATGCCCGGCGGCTGCAACCTGGGCGCTCGCAAGATCGATATGCATATCTTGGGTCTTGAGGCCTTGGGCGTTGAGTTCGATACCGCCCACGGCTATATCAACGCCAACGCGCCCCAGGGCCTGCGCGGTACCACCGTCACGCTCGAGTTTGCCAGCGTCGGTGCGACCGAGAACCTCATCATGGCCTCCGTTCGCGCGCAGGGTACCACGGTTATCGATAATGCCGCCCGCGAGCCCGAGATCGTCGATCTCGCCAACATGCTCAACGAGATGGGTGCCAAGATTGTCGGTGCCGGTACGCCTGTCGTGACCATCGAGGGCGTAGAAGAGCTGCATCCTGTTACCCATCGCGTGGTGGGCGACCGTATCGAGGCCGGTACCTTTATCGTTGCCGGTGCGTTGATGGCCGACGATCGCGGTGTCGATGTCACGGGCTTTTGCCCCATTCATTTGGGCATGGTGCTCAAGAAGATGGAGCTCATGGGTATCGACTGCGAGCGCGTCGAGGATGGCGTCCATGTGAACCGTGCCGAGCGCATCAAGCCGGTCGACATCCAGACCCTTCCGTTCCCCGGCTTCCCGACGGACATGCAGGCGCAGATTATGGTACTCTCCGCCCTTGCCGATGGTAGCTCCGTTATCACCGAGAACATCTTCGAGAATCGCTTTATGTTCGCATCCGAGCTGGTGCGCATGGGCGCCGATATTCGCATCGAGAGCCATCACGCTATGATTCACGGCGTCAAGGGCTTCTCCGGCGCTCAGGTAACCTCACCGGATCTTCGTGGTGGCGCGGCGCTCGTCGTTGCCGGCCTAATTGCCGACGGCACGACCGAGGTCTCGGCCATCCATCACATTAAGCGCGGCTACGAACAGTTTGTTGAAAAGTTGCAGGCGCTTGGCGCTCATGTCGAGCACGCCACTGTTCCCGATCCCGTCATCTACTAATGCAGGTTGCCTATGTTTAAGAAAAAGCCCATTACGGAATCTCGAAGACCTTCGACCGGCGCTCAGGCAAAAATCTATAGCCGCGATAACGTTGCCCGCTATTCCGAGCGCGCCCGTCAGCGCCGTCGCGGTCATACGGTTCGCCGCGTTGCGCTCATTGCTGTGCTCGGTGTGCTGCTGAGCGCTACGACTGCCGCCGGCCTGTGGTTTGCCACCATTATGGGCAAGCTCGGCGATTCCAATGTCATTACCGACAACCTGCGCCAGATCCTGGTTGATACCGACGAGGCAAAGGACCCGTTCTACGTGCTACTCCTTGGCACTGACGGTCGCCCGGGCGAGGATACATACCGCGCCGACTCGATTATCCTGGCGCGTATCGACCCCACGCAAAAACAGGCGACGCTCATCTCCATTCCGCGCGATACCAAGGTCGTCTACAACGGCTCGACCATGAAGATCAACGCCTGCCATACCTACGGCGGCGCCGAAGCCATGGTCCAGGCGGTCAACGAGCTGTGCGGTGTCCAGATTTCCCACTATGCCGAGGTCAGCTTCGACGGCATGCAGTCGCTGATTGATTCGGTCGGCGGCATCGACATTAACGCAACCGACGATGTCGACGACCCCGAGCATCTCGACATTAAGATCACCGCCGGTCAGCAGCACATGGATGGCGCGACCGCCCTTACCTATGCCCGTTGCCGCTACATCTATGCCGATGGCGACTACACACGCATGCGCCACCAGCGTCAGGTGCTCGGCGCCCTCGCCAACCAGATCCTCAACAACTTCGATGCCACCAAGGTCTTCGACCTCATCAATTCGCTGTCCGACATGCTCGTGACCGATATGAGCGTTCAGGACATCGTCTCTACGGTCAATGCCATGCGCGGCATGGATGTTGACGGCATCTATTCGGCCAACTTGCCTTCGTATGCCGATGCCAGCACCATGATTGATGGCGTGAGCTACGTCTTTGTCTACGAGGACGAGCTTAAGGAAATGATGGAGCGCGTCGACGCTGGTAAGGATCCCAAGGGCCCCAATACCATGGGCCAGTCCGATGGCTCCAGCTCTACGATCGGCGACCTGAACAACAACACGTCCGATGATTACGCCAACGGCACCGCAACCTCATCGGTTAGCTCTGACGATTCCGATGACACAAGCGATTCGAGCGATTCGGGCTACTACGAAGAGCCCACCGGCGACGGCAACGGCTACTCCTACTAGTTCCGCCGTTCTACCGAACGGCGGACCGGCCGACGCTGCGCGCCGCCCAAGGCGACAATTTGTCATTCAAAAGGCAGGGCATGACCAGAAGGTCAATGCCCTGCCTTTTTCATGCCAACTTGTCCGCCTTGGGCGGCGCTCGCTGACGTTGGCTCAACCTGCGATGCTGTGTAGCGGTAGTCATCGGGGACGTTCTTAAACGACTAGTCAAAGGGGACACTCTTGCGGCACTTGACACTTGGCACTTGGGGACGTTCCTTATGTGCCGGCAGTTTGGGACACTTCTTACGCCAAGAGGCTGGTGCACATCTACCTGTCCTCAGTGCACCAAAAATAATCGCCCCGTTCTCTGGTGAGGACGGGGCGATTTCTCTATTAGGCTTGTGCAGCCAGGCTTATGCGAAGCGGGCGACGAGTTCCTGGAGGACGTCGGTCATCTTGACGAGCGAGCTGACCGGGACAAACTCGTTAACGCCGTGGTAGCAGTAGCCGCCTGTGGAAAGGTTGGGGCAGGGCAGGCCACGGAACGACAGCTGCGCACCGTCGGTACCACCGCGAATCGGCAGCACCTGGGGCTCAATGTCGCAGGCAAGGTAGGCTTCCTTGGCGACATCGATAAGCTCGGGGTAGTCACGCACGATCTCGGCCATGTTGCGGTACTGCTGCTTGATCTCGACCGTCACGCGTTCATCGCCCAGGCGCTGGTTGAGCAGGGCTGCGGCGGAATCAATCAGCGCGAGCTTCTGCTGGAACTTTGCCGCGTCGTGGTCGCGAACGATATAGCGCGCCGTAGCGTGGTCGACGGTTGCAGACACGCCCTCAAGATGATAGAAGCCCTCGTAGCCCTCGGTGTATTCCGGGCGCTGCGCATAAGGGAGCAGCGCGTTAAAGTCGCAGAACAGATTGCCCGCGTTGACCATGCGGCCCTTGGCGTCACCGGGATGGATGGACTGGCCCTCAAAGTGAACGGTTGCCTCGGCGGCGTTAAAGCACTCCCACTCCAGCTCGCCAATGGGACCGCCGTCGACCGTGTAGGCGTACTTGCAGCCGAAGGCCTCGATGTCCAACAGTTCGGCGCCGTGACCGATTTCTTCGTCCGGGCAAAAACAAATGCCGAGTGCGGGGTGGGGCAGCGAGGGGTCCTGAGCGATACGCGCGACAAGCGCCATGATCTCGGCGACACCGGCCTTGTCGTCGGCGCCCAGCAGCGTGGTGCCGTCACTGCAGACCAAGTCCTCACCCACAAGGTCGTTCAGGGCGGGAAGCTTGGCGGTGCTCATGGCCACGGGCTTGCCGTCAACGGTTCCGCAGACCAGATCGCCGCCTTCGTAGTGCACAATGTGCGGCTTCACGCCGGCGCCCGGCGCAACCTCGGTGGTGTCGAGGTGTGCGATCAGACCCAGGGCGGGCTTGTCCTCCGCGCCCGCGCTCGCAGGAATATGTGCGCAGACGTAGGCATGTTCAGTCACATGGGCATCGGCCGCGCCGAGCTCGCGCAGCTCCTCGGCCAGCACATTAGCAAGGTCAAACTGAACGTTGCTCGAAGGCACCTGGTCGCAGTTTGCATCCTCGGATTGCGTGTTGATTTGGACGTAGCGCAAAAAGCGCTCAAGGACGTCGGGGTTCGTGGTGTTGTTTTCCATAAAGACCGCTCCAATCTTGGTCGTCGTGTGCAACAAGAACTCTAGCACGGTATGCCACAGCATACCGCGACGGGCGGATGGGGTAGAATCAGCCTTTGAAAGCAGAAGGGACGGAAGGTCATGGATACGACAAATAGCGAGCGCGAGCTGCACCTAACGGTGGCGAACGAAGACTACTTGGAGTGCATGGTTCGCATCGAAAACGAAGAAGGGGAGACCAATGGCGTGCGATCGGTCGACATCGCGCAGCGTCTTGGTGTCTCCAAGGCATCGGTCAATAAGGCGGTTTCGGCGCTTAAGGCGTCCGAGCTTGTCGAGCAATCGCATTACGGCAAGGTCATCCTGACCGACCGTGGTCGCGAGGTCGGCACGGCAATCTGGTACCGTCATCGCCTTATCCGCACGTTTTTGGTCCAGGAGCTCGGCGTCGATTTTGAGCGGGCCGATTCCGAGGCGTGCATGATGGAACATGCGCTTTCCGAGGACACGATGAGCCGCTGGCTCGCCTATCTCGAAAAACAGGGAATCAGCGTCGAGGAATAGCGAAACACATATATGGATACGAGTTATTACAACCGTCCCGGCGGCGAGGAACTTATGCGCCGCATGTCGA
The DNA here is from genome assembly GCA_902495265.1 of uncultured Collinsella sp. Taxonomy (GTDB): domain Bacteria; phylum Actinomycetota; class Coriobacteriia; order Coriobacteriales; family Coriobacteriaceae; genus Collinsella. Next base: position 5,937 of record CABUWR010000064.1, read on the forward strand.
GCGAGACCCTGTTGACGCAGGGCCCCATGGGCAGCGTGCTGATGAGTGAATACGATGCCGCCGACATCCCACCGGCGTTTTGGAACCTTGCCGAGCCGCAGACTGTTTCTCGTATCCATCGCCTGTATGTCGCCGCCGGTGCGCAGGTGCTCATTACCAATACCTTTCAGGCATCAAGCTATGCCCTCAAGCAAGATCAGATTACGCCGTCCGTGGCTGAGGTCAATCGCGGTGCCGTCGACGATGCACGCCAGGCGCACCCTCAGCTGCTGCTGGGCTCGATGGGCCCGATCGGCATTGAGTGGTTTGCCGAAGACTCTGCCGAGTATCGAGAAATCCGAGGCATTTCGCGAGAGCAGGCATACGCCCTGCTCAATGCTGGTGTTGACGGTCTGCTGATCGAGACGGTGACGTCTATCCGTAATTTGCAGCCCATACTTGCCGGCGCCCAGGATGCCGCCGACGGCATGCCTGTTTTGGTAAGTTTTGTCGTAGACGATAAAGGCGACCTGCTAGGCGATGGCCTCAACATCGAGGCTGCCGTTTTGTACGCCGAAAAGCACGGCGCAAACTCGGTTGGCGTTAACTGCTGTTCACTTGCGGCCGCGAACGTGGCAGTGCCCAGGATGGTTGCATCGGCGACTACGCCCGTCACGGTACGTCCCAACGTGGGCGATCCGGTCCAAACTCAGGATGGCCCTGTGTGGCGCGAGAATCCCGAAGCCTTCGCGCGTGCTTGCATCGAATGGAGGCATGCCGGTGCCGCAATGGTGGGCAGTTGCTGTGGGACCACGGCGATCACCACGGCGGCGATGGCCGAGGCGCTCGATATATAAAGGTCGAAACCGCTCCATACGGGGCGGTTTTTTTATTGCCTGCACATCGTCGGTAGCATTTGCCCAAATGGTGAATGCCGGTTTTGGTAGGTTGCCGGGCAAGCGTTGCGGGTATACCCAATGCGTACCATGATCCAAACACTGTGAGGTGTCTGCGCGTGTGCGCGATAATTCATTTTGGAACTGATGGTTGGCGCGCCCGCGTCGACGACGACTTTACCGCCGACAACGTTGCCCGCATTGCCGATGCCGTCGGCGAGTTGTGGCAAAAGATCAATCCCGGCAAAACAGTATATATAGGGTTCGACACCCGGCCGCAGGCGCGCGAGTTCGCTGAGCTTGCGGCAGGCGTGCTTGCCGCTCACGGATTGGACGCAGTGCTCGCATCTCGGCCCGTCCCAACCCCCGCCCTTACGTGGGCGGCGGCGTATGACGGCGAGGCCTGCGGTGCGCTCATGGTGACGGGGTCCCATCATCCTCAGGGGTATCTGTGCCTTAAACTACGCATGGGAGATGGCTCGACGGCCAATCAGGACGTCATCGAAGAGCTCGAA
>CABUWR010000065.1 GCA_902495265.1 uncultured Collinsella sp.
CGAGACCCACACCGTCGAGGTCACCGTCAAGGGCATCAAGGTCCGCAACACCCCCGAGCTCACCGACGAGCTCGTCAAGTCCGACTTTGGCTTTGACAGCATCGACGCCATGCGCGACGCCATCAAGATCGAGATCGAGCAGGACAAGGCTTCCCGCCTGCCGGCCGAGAAGGAGAACCGTTGCGTCTCCGCTCTCGCCGAGCGTCTGCAGCTCGACGAGATGGACGCCGACTACGAGCAGTCCGTCTTTGAGGAGCTTGGCCAGAACTTCCTGTCCAATCTCGCTGCCCGCGGCATGACCCTGGACACCTGGCTGCCCGCTTCCGGTCTGACCATGGAGCAGTTCATCGGCGACCTGCACAAGCAGGCCAACGACGTTGCCCGTGAGTCCCTGGCTCTGGACGCCCTCGCCCGCGAGCTCAAGATCGAGGTCACCGAGGACGACATCAACGCCGAGTTCGAGAAGGCCGGCGTCAAGGACGTCGAGGCTTCCAAGGCCGAGTTCATCGCTGATGGCCGCATGCCTGCCGTCCGCGAGTCCATCCGTCGTTCCAAGGCCGTCGACCACCTGGTCGAGAACGCCAAGGTGACCGAGGTCGACGAGACCGCCAAGGACGCCGAGTAATTCTCGCCACCTTGCCCGCGAGCGCATGCGTGCGCTCGTGATGGGGTAAAGTTATACACCGGTTATCCGGTTGCTTCGTACGGTGCCAGCCAATGCATAGCATGCGGGCACCGTACGTTTATCTAGAACCAATTTGGTCCGCAAGAGAGAAATGGAGATGCGTATGATCGCAAAGTTCGATTCCGCCCTCGTGCCATACGTTATCGAGCAGACGCCGCGCGGCGAGCGCAGCTACGATATCTATTCGCGCCTGCTCAACGACCGCATCATCTTCTTGGGCGAGGAGATCAACTCCGTTAGCGCCAACCTGGTCGTTGCCCAGCTGCTGCATCTTGAGAGCCAGGATGCCGAGAAAGATATCTCGCTCTACATCAATTCGCCCGGCGGCGAGGTCTACTCCGGCCTGGCGATTCTTGACACTATGAACTTTATTAAGCCGCAGGTCTCGACCATTTGCGTCGGTATGGCCGCGTCTATGGCCGCCGTGCTGCTTTCGGCCGGCGCCAAGGGCAAGCGCTTCTGCCTGCCGCATTCCAAGGTTATGATTCACCAGCCCAGCGGCGGTGCCCAGGGCCAGCAGACCGAGATCGAGATCGTGGCCGAGGAGATCAAGAAGACCCGTCGCGAGCTCAACCAGATTCTGTCCGACGCCTCGGGCCAGCCCATCGAGAAGGTCCAGGCCGATACCGAGCGCGACAACTACCTGACCGCTTCCGAGGCCCTCGACTACGGTCTGATCGACCGTATCGTTACCTCGCGCGATCTCGCCGCGAAGGACGCCTAGGATGGCAGGAAACATGCAGGACAACTTTGACGAGAACGGCAACCCCATCCGCTGCTCCTTCTGCGGAAAAGAGCAGGGCCAGGTTCGTCGCCTCGTAAAGGGCCCGACCAACATCTTTATCTGTGACGAGTGCGTCGCCGCCTGTTCCGAGATTCTGGAAGAGTCGCTGGCTTCGGACTTTATGGACGCTGCCCGCAACGGCAAGCTGCCAGGCTTCCTCAACGACCACGGTCAGGCTGCATCCCAGCCCGCCGTGGACCCCGAGACCGAGGGCTTTGAGCTCGAGGACGACCGCCAGGTCATCACGCACGTGCCGACGCCGCACGAGATCTATGACGAGCTCTCGGCCTATGTTATGGGTCAGGAGGACGCCAAGCGCGCCATGTCGGTGGCCGTGTACAACCACTATCGCCGTGTGATCGAGGGCGGCGCTGCGCTTTCGGCCTTTGACGACGGCTTGGACTCGCAGCTCGACGATGATATGGATGAGGTGGAGCTTGCCAAGTCCAACATCCTGCTGCTCGGTCCCACCGGTACCGGTAAGACGCTGCTCGCCCAGACGCTTGCGCGCATCCTCGAGGTGCCGTTTGCCATCGCCGACGCCACCGCGCTCACCGAGGCCGGTTACGTGGGTGAGGACGTGGAGAACATCCTGCTCAAGCTCATCAACGCTGCCGATGGCGATATCGAGCGCGCGCAGGTTGGCATTATCTACGTGGACGAGATCGACAAGATCGCCCGCAAGGCCGAGAACCTCTCCATCACCCGCGATGTCTCGGGCGAGGGTGTTCAGCAGGCGTTGCTGAAGATCCTTGAGGGCACGGTGGCCAGCGTTCCGCCCACCGGCGGCCGCAAGCATCCCCAGCAGGAGCTGCTGCAGATCGACACGACCAACATCCTGTTCATCTGCGGCGGTGCCTTTGTGGGTCTGGATAAGATCATCGCCGATCGCGTGGGCAACAAGGGCGTGGGCTTCAACTCCGAGATCGCCGGCCCCACCTCGGTCGACGAGAACGACCTACTGCGTCAGGTGCTCCCGCAGGACCTCAACGCCTTTGGCATGATCCCCGAGTTTGTGGGACGTACGCCCGTCGTCACCCAGACGCAGGCGCTCGACGAGGACGACCTGGTGTCGATCCTGACCGAGCCCAAGAACGCCGTGGTGCGTCAGTACCGCAAGATGTTCCAGCTCGAGGACGTCGATCTTGAGTTTGAGGACGCCGCCCTGCACGAGATCGCCCGCATGGCGCTTGCCCGCAAGACCGGCGCCCGCGGCCTGCGCGCCATCTGCGAGGACGTTCTGCAGCAGACGATGTTCGACCTCCCCAGCGAGGAGGGCGTTGCCAAGGTCGTCGTAACCGAAGCTGCCGTAAAGGGCGAAGAACAGCCCCAGCGCATCTACGGCTAGACCTGCCTAAAATGTGTTTACAAATAGCCTCCGACCACCCGCGGTCGGAGGCTATTTTATATATACGCAATAACCCCAACTACCTGTGTTATTCTGTGTGTTTGTTTAAGCCTCAGCGAAGTCATTCAGACTGAAGTAATCGATACCTAAGGGGAGGAATGTAGGCCCGATTTTCGTAGATTCCGCACGAGCCGAAGACCACTTAATGTGGTCTTCGCGCGAGCCAGGACTTGACCGAGCGAAAATCGGGCCTACATTCCTCCCCGGCGGGACAGGGAGAGATATATGGAAGAAATGCCCAAGAACTACGATCCGTCGACCAACGAGCCGGCGATCCTGCAGAAGTGGCTCGACGGCGGCTACTACAAGCGCCGTGAGGGCGTGGGCGACTGCACCGTCACCATTCCGCCTCCCAACGTTACCGGCAAGCTTCACATGGGTCACGCTACCGACGACTCCATCCAGGACGCCATCATTCGTATGGCCCGCATGCGCGGCAAATCTACGCGCTGGGTGCTCGGCACCGACCACGCCGGTATCGCCACGCAGACCAAGGTCGACAAGAAGCTCAAGAGCGAGGGCATCAGCCGCCTGGAGATCGGTCGCGATAAGTTTGTCGACGCCTGCTGGGACTGGACCCACGAGTACGGCGGCATCATCGTCGAGCAGATCAAGCGCATGGGTTGCTCCGTCGACTTCGACAACGAGCGCTTCACCATGGACGAGGATTACGCCCAGGCCGTGCGTAAGGTCTTCTGCGACTGGTACCACGACGGCCTAATCTACCGCGGCAAGCGCATCGTCAACTGGTGCCCCAACTGCACCACCGCCATCTCGGACGACGAGGCCGAGTACAAGGACGAGAAGGGCCATCTGTGGCACCTGCGCTACCCGCTGACCGAGCCGGTTAACGGCCAGGACTACATCGTCGTCGCCACCACGCGCCCCGAGACCATGCTCGGCGACACGGGCGTCGCCGTTTCCCCGAAGGACCCCGAGAAGGCCGCCTTCGTGGGCAAGACCGTCATGCTGCCGATCGTCAACCGTGAGATTCCCATCTTTGAGGATTGGCATGTCGACGCCAACTTCGGCTCCGGCTTCGTCAAGGTAACGCCTGCTCACGACCCCAACGACTACGCCATGGGTCAGGCCCACGACCTGCCGCAGATCAACATCTTCGACGAGCACGCGGTGGTCGTCGAGGGCTACGGCGAGTTCACCGGCATGAACCGCGACGAGTGCCGCGAGGCCGTCATCAAGTGGTTCGAGGAGCATGACCTGCTCGATCACGTCGAGGACCTCGATCACTCCGTCATGCACTGCTACCGTTGCGACGCCGCGCTGGAGCCGTGGCTGTCCGAGCAGTGGTTCGTCGCCGTCGACAAACTCAAGGGGCCGGCGCTCGACGCCGTCAACTCCGGCAAGGTCACCTTCCACCCCGCGCGCTGGACGCAGACCTACACCACCTGGATGGAGAACCTTAAGGACTGGTGCATCAGCCGCCAGCTGTGGTGGGGCCACCGCATCCCCGTGTTCTACTGCGAGGACTGCGGCTGGGAGGACGCCCTTACCGAGGACACCGATGTGTGCCCCAAGTGCGGCGGCCATCACGTGCATCAGGACGAGAACGTGCTGGACACCTGGTTCAGCTCACAGCTGTGGACCTTCGCCACGCAGGGCTGGCCGCAAAAGCCGGAGCTGCTCGAGGGCCATCACCCCACGACGGCGCTGGTCACCGCGCGCGACATCATCGCGCTGTGGGTCGCCCGCATGGTCATGAGCTCGCTGTACTTCCTGGACGAGGTGCCGTTTAAGGATGTCGTCATCTACCCGACGATCCTTGCCAAGGACGGTAGCCGCATGTCCAAGTCCAAGGGCAACGGTGTTGACCCCATGGACCTCATTGGCATGTACGGTGCCGACGCCATGCGTTTCAACCTGCTGACACTCTGCACCAACAACCAGGACGTCAAGTTCGACGCGAATATCGACAAGAAGACCAAGAAGCTTATCGACAGCCCGCGCACCGAGCAGGCCAAGTCGTTTGTGACCAAGATCTGGAACGCCAGCCGCTTCCTGCTCATGAACATGGAGGGCTACACGCCCGGCGAGCCCGTCGTGGAGACGCCGGCCGACGCCTGGATGTTCAGCCGCCTGGCCAAGGCCGTGAAGATGGTCACCGAGGGTATTGAGAACTACACCTTTGGCGACATGGCCCGTGGCGTGCAGCAGTTCTTCTGGAACGAGGTCTGCGACTGGTACGTCGAGGTCACCAAGGCACGCCTGAAGGGCGAGGGTCGTCTGCAGGCGCAGCGTAACCTGATCTTTGTACTCGATACCTCCATTCGCCTGATGCACCCGCTCATGCCGTTTGTCACCGAGGAGATCTGGGACAACATGCCGGCGAGCGTGCTCGACCTGGATGCCGAGGGCAACGTGGACCGTGCCGAGGCCCTCATGATCGCCAAGTGGCCCGAGCCCGCCGATTACGCCAAGTATGTCGACGAGGACTCCGAGCGCGCGTTTGAGCTGTGCCGCACCGTCGTGTCCGCTGCCCGTGCTACCCGCTCGCGTTATCGCTTGAGCCCCAAGGCCGAGCTCGACGTAGTCGTGCGCGCCGGCGCCGAGGACATCGAGAAGCTTGAGAGCCTGCGCTCGACCATCGAGCCGCTGGCAAACACTGCCTCGCTGGTCATGGGTACCGATGTTGAGAAGCCGGCTGCGAGCATTGCCGTGGTCGACAGCGGCGTCGAGGTCTTTGTGGTGCTCGAGGGCAAGGTCGACCTTTCGGCCGAGAAGGCACGCCTGGAGAAGGAGATTGCCGCGGCTCAGAAGGAGCTCGCCGGTTGCGAGAAGACGCTCGCCAACGAGGGCTTTGTGGCCAAGGCCGCGCCCGCGGTGGTCCAGAAGAAGAGGGACCGTGCAGCTGAGCTCAAGGAGATCCTGGCGGCGCTGACTGCTCAGGTTGCTGACTTCTCGTAGGTCTAACTTGGGGACGCGTCCCGATGCTTTGCTCTCCGCTGCGGACAGTCCTGCGCAAGACGGACAGCACATTAAGTGCTGTCCTTTGCGTGCGGAACTTGCAGCGAGCAAAGCATCGGGCCGCTCCTAGTGCGGTTACGTGGTTGTTTGCATCTGGCGTGTTGGGGCCACTGGGTTGTGGCCTTGATCTTACTGCAATCGGGTAAAGGCTGAAATTGTCAACGCGAGGGGCTCATTCTTTTTGATGAGCCTCTTTTTCTGTTATGGGGGACTTTGGGTTATGACTAAGCGTTCTGGGTCGTATGTCGTTCCTTTCTCGTTTGAGTTGCTTTCGTTTGATGAGGCTGTGGGGCTGGCTGCTGATACGGGGCGGATTTCTGGGGATGCTGGTCCTCTGCTCGAGACGGTTATCGATATGCTCGATGAGCTGGGGCGTCCGGATGAGTATTTTGATTGCATTCAGGTTGCCGGTACCAATGGCAAGACTTCGACCACGCGTTTTTCGGCTGCTATCCTTCGCGGCGAGGGGCTCAAGACCGCGCTGTATACGTCGCCGCAGCTGGTGCGCTATCCCGAGCGCATGGAGGTTGATGGGTGCGTCGTGAGCGACGAGGCGTTTGCTCGTGGCGTTTCGGCTGCTGTTGAGGCGGGGCATCGAGTGAATGCCCGTCGTGTGGCGGCGGGGGAGCGCGCCTATTCCATCACTCCGTTTGACCTTCTGACGGCCGCTGCGCTTGTAGTGTTTGCCGAGGCTCGCGTGGATGTTGCCGTGCTCGAGGTTGGTATGGGCGGGCGTTGGGACGCCACGAGTGCGACCGATCCCGTGGCCGTCGCCATTACGGGCATTGGACTCGACCATACGAAGGTCCTTGGCGATACGCTCGAGGCCATTGCGGGGGAGAAGGCTGCGGTTATTAAGCCTGGGCGCTTGGTTGTTTTGGGTGAGGGCACGCATGAGGCGAGTGTTCAGTGTGTGATGGATGCCCGTTGCCGTGAGTGCGGCGTAGCGCCGCTCGTGGTGAGCCATACGACGACCAAACTTCCGGCACACGTGGGCGATACGGTTGAGTTTAGCTGCACCACGCCGCGTGCGATCTATACGTCGAGCATGGTCAAGCCGGCCTATCAGCCGCAGAATGCCGCGTGCGCGATCATGCTGTGCGAGGGCTATCTGGGCTGCGAGCTTGACCACGATACGTTGGACGCATCCCTTATGGGCTGCCCCACACCTGGTCGTTTTGACGTGCTGGGGACTGATCCGCTCAAGCTGATCGACGCCTGCCATAACCCTCAGAGCTGCGAGAACTTCGTGAGCGCGTTGGACGAGATCGATCCGTGCGTAGAGAATCGCCCCACGCTGCTGTGTGCCGCGCTGGCCGACAAGGACGTGGCGGGCATTGTTGACGTTCTGGTTCCGGCGTTCCCCCGCGTGGTCGTGACTCAGACCGATTCCGATCG
>CABUWR010000066.1 GCA_902495265.1 uncultured Collinsella sp.
CTCGCGCCGGCACCGGCGCCGTAGCCACCGCTATACGCGCCGCCCGCGCCCGGCATGCCGCCGAACATGAGCATCTGGTCGTACTCTTTGCGCTTCTTCTCGTCCGAAAGCGTCTCGTAGGCCTCGCTAATCTCCTTGAACTTGGCCTCGTCGCCGCCGGCATCGGGGTGATATTTTTGCGCGAGCTTGCGAAACGCGCTCTTGATCTCTTTGTCGGAGGCGCTCTTGGATACGCCCAGGATGTCATAGAAGGTTTTGCCTGCAGCCATCGTAGCTCCTCTCCTGTTACGTCCGCCGTCCATGCAGACGACGGCTCATGCTTTCATATGGCACTAGGCCAGAAAGGGCCCCGGGTGTTGCCCCGGGGCCCTTCTCAATTACTCCTCGGTGCCCTCGGCCGTATCGGCCGTGGCATCCTCGGGCGCCGCTTCGGGCTCCGGTGCGGGGCGCTTCTCGCCACCGTAGGTCACCGTCACCATCGCGGAGCGCAGGATGCGATCCGCCATGCGGTAGCCCTTCTGGTACACGTCGTTGACGGTCTCGTCGTACTGCGATGCGTCCTCGACGCGACCCACAGCCTGATGCTCAAGCGGATCAAACGCCTCGCCCTTGGGATCGATGGGCTCAACGCCCTCGTGCGCAAACACATCGAGCAGCTTGGCATGTACCGCGTCAACGCCATCGACGAACTGCTTAAAGTCGTCGGAAAGCTCTTGGCTGCGGGCATGGTCGATCGCGCGCTCGATATCGTCAATCACCGGCAACAGCGCGGTGACAAGCTTCTCGGTCGCGCGCTCGCGCTCGGCAAGGCGCTCGTTGGCGGTGCGGCGACGGAAGTTCTCCCAGTCGGCCTGCAGGCGGGCGGTGCGCTCGGTAGCGTCCTTCGCCTTGTCCTCGGCGGCCTTCTGAGCCTCTGCCGCAGCGTCGAGCTCATTGCGCACGTCGGCAAGCTCCTTTTGGGCCTGCTCGAACTTGAGCTTAAAGTCGTTGTCGGCGGCTTCCTCACCGGCGCGGATAGCAGCTTCCACCATCTCGTCCTCGGTCATCGTCGCCTCCTTGTTGGAATCCTCTACCTGGTTCTCGGCAGCCTCGGCGGCCTCGGCCTCGTTGGCCTCGGTATCGTCGACGGCCTCTACGGGAATCTTCACGTCCTTCTCCTCAGAGTCAACGGGGGCGGCGCCAGCGGCAGCCGCCTCCGTGCGAGCTTTACGGGCGGACATGATTACTTGTCCTCGTCGTCCACAACCTCGTAGTCGGCGTCGACAACGTCATCGTCGGCAGGCTGGGCACCGGCGGCGCCGTCGGTCTGCTGCTGAGCGTCGGCGTAGACAACCTGGGCCAGCTCGTAGGCCACGGACTGCAGGGACTCGCCAGCGGCCTTGATGGCCTCGACGTCAGAGCCCTCGAGCGCCTTCTTGGCGTCGGCGATAGCGGCCTCGGCCTTGGACTTCACATCGGCGGAAACCTTGTCGCCCAGCTCGTTGAGGGTCTGCTCGGTGGAGTAGCACAGGCTATCGGTCTGGTTGCGGACCTCGACCTCTTCCTTCTGCTTCTTGTCCTCCTCGGCATGAGCCTCGGCGTCTTTGACCATACGATCGACTTCGTCGTCGGACAGAGCAGTGGAGCCAGAAATGGTGATCTGCTGCTCCTTGCCGGTGCCCTTGTCCTTAGCGGAGACCTTGACGATGCCGTTGGCGTCGATGTCGAAGGTAACCTCAATCTGCGGCACGCCGCGACGGGCAGCCGGGATACCGGTCAGCTGGAACTTACCGAGCGACTTGTTGTCGCGGGCAAGCTCGCGCTCGCCCTGGAGCACGTTGATCTCGACGCTGGTCTGGTTGTCGGCAGCGGTGGAGTAGACCTCGGTCTTGGAGGTCGGGATCGTGGTGTTGCGGTCGATCATCTTGGTCATGATGCCGCCCATGGTCTCGACGCCCAGCGACAGCGGGGTAACGTCGAGCAGCAGGATGCCCTCGACGTCACCGGTGAGCACGCCGCCCTGGACGGCAGCGCCGTCAGCAACGACCTCGTCGGGGTTCACGGACATGTTGGGCTGCTTGCCGGTCATGGTCTTGACCAGATCCTGGACAGCGGGCATACGGGTGGAACCACCGACGAGGATGACCTCGGTCAGATCGGAGAGCTTAAGCTTGGCGTCGCGCAGGGCATTGGTGACAGGCTGCTTGCAGCGCTCGAGCAGGTCGCGGGTGATCTTCTCGAACTCGGCGCGGGTCAGCGTGTAGTTGAGGTGCAGCGGGCCGGACTGGTTCATGGTAATGAACGGCAGGTTGATGGTGGTCTGCTGGGCAGCGGAGAGCTCCTTCTTGGCGTTCTCGGCGGCCTCCTTCAGACGCTGCAGGGCCATGGGGTCCTGACGCAGATCGACGCCGTTCTCCTGCTGGAACTTGTCGGCCATCCAGTCGATGACGCGCTGATCCCAGTCGTCGCCGCCCAGGTGGTTGTCGCCCGAGGTGGACAGAACCTCAAACACGCCATCTGCGAGGTCGAGGATGGAGACGTCGAAGGTGCCGCCGCCCAGGTCGAAGACCAAGATGCGCTGGTCGGTGCCCTGCTTGTCCAGACCATAGGCCAGGGCAGCAGCGGTCGGCTCGTTGACGATACGCTTGACGTTGAGGCCGGCGATCTTACCGGCATCCTTGGTGGCCTGACGCTGGGCGTCGTTGAAGTAGGCCGGGACGGTGATGACGGCGTCGGTGACGGTCTCGCCCAGATACTTCTCGGCGTCGGCCTTCATCTTGGCGAGCACCATGGCGCTCACCTGCTCGGCGGTGTAGTCCTTGCCCTCGATGTCGACGACGGCACGGCCGCCCTGGCCCTCCTTGACCTCATACGGCACGGTCTTGATCTCGGAGGTGCACTCGGAGTACTTGCGGCCCATGAAGCGCTTGATAGAGAACACGGTGTTCTTGGGGTTGGTGACCGCCTGGTTCTTAGCGGCCTTACCCACAACGCGGTCACCGTCGGCACGGAAGCCCACGACGGACGGGGTGGTGCGGTCGCCTTCAGCGTTTACGATGATGGTCGGAGAACCGCCCTCAAGGACGGCCATGGCGGAGTTGGTAGTACCAAGGTCGATACCAAGAATCTTACTCATTAGAAATTCCCTCTCTCTTGTGCGTTCGCGCCGCCTCGACGGTCTGTCACGCGGCGCTTCGGCTTGTCTTTCAGGATGTAGTGTATCCCCTTATGGGCCGGAATATACAAAATCTAAGTCAATTCATATAAGATTTCTTATTGCCGAGAGTTTAGGTTCTCAAATGCGCAGGTAGATGCGCTGATTGAGTTCTCGGCAGATCTATTGCGATCTATGTAGAGTTGACTGAGGTGCGAGCCTGAAACTGTGTCCCGCTTTGGACGTGGATTACGGGATACGGTTTCCGCAAGCACGCTCAATCGCCCTATATTTCAAGTCACCTATAGCTAACATTTGCGCAGCTCAACGGCCTCACCTGCATGTTTTTTAGTAAGCCGCGGCATACTCGGCGAACGGTATGAAGATGCCGGTCAGAGGGTATTGCAAACGGTCGCTCCCGTGGTATGTTTTTGCCCGAATCAAACCGACGCACATCGCCTGTAGCGTCGGTCAACAGAGAGGAAACTACCATGGCTCATCCCGTAATTGATGCCGACGAGTGCATCGCTTGTGGCGTTTGCGTCGACTCCTGCCCCGCTGGCGTTCTGGAGCTCCAGGACGTCGCTACCGTCGCTGACGAGGATTCCTGCGTCGCCTGTGGCGCTTGCCAGGACGCTTGCCCCGCCGGCGCGATCACCGAGATCGTCGAGGAGTAACAACTCCCCCACCTGCACACTCAAAAGTACACCGTGCACAAAAAAGGAGGCCTCCGCATCGCCGCGGAGGCCTCCTTTTGCTTATATGGGCAGCTAATTTGGAGCGGAACCCTTGGCAGTTGCGGTGGAATAGTTCCCGATTCATTGCTTAGGTGCCGATTTTAGGAACTATTTCATCGCAACTTATAGATGCGGCGTCGGCTACGAAAGATCGTCCTCGTAGGGCATTAGGTCCGCCAAGTAACCTTTCTCCTTGAGCATGGCCTCGATTTCGTCGAGAGTTTGCTCGTCTTCTGCCGCAATGCGGTGGAAGTGATAGCCGCTCGTCACCGTTAGCAGCGGAAAGCTCTTGCCGCTCTCGATATCGTGCAGGTAGCGCTCAACATCGCGACGATTGCGGATGTCCAGGTCGGCCGTGATCTTGCCGTACACGCGGTGGTTGACGATCACGTTGAGCACGGCGCCGCCCGCGTCGACGATGCTCGTGAGCTCATCGCCCGCCTGCTCCACGCCGTGGCGAACCTTGACCAGACGCGTGGGCACAGCCGGGCTGCTCGCCGCCTCCTGCAGCACGTAGCCGCGATTGGTCGCCACGATATCGTGCCCATCGGCACGCAGCAGGGCGATGTCTTGCACGACAATCTGGCGGCTCACGCCAACCTCACGGGCAAGTGCGCTGCCCGAAACGGGCTCCTTGGCTTCCTCGAGCGCGCCCATGATGGCACGGCGACGCTCGCGGGCGTCCATTATTTACCGTCCAACAGACGCAGGTGCTTAAGCGAGAGGTCGAGAATCGGCGCAGAGTGCGTCAGCGCCCCCGAGCTAATAAAGTCAACGCCCAGGTCGGCGAGCGCGCGGATATTGTTGGCGTCCACGTTGCCCGAGCACTCGGTCTTGGCGCGACCGGCGATAAGCTCAATCGCAGCAGCCATGTCGTCGTGGGTCATGTTGTCGAACATGATGATGTCGGCGCCGGCCTCCACAGCCTCGCGCACCATGTCCAGGCTCTCGCACTCGATCTCGACCGTCGTGGTAAACGATGCATGGGCGCGCGCCATCTCAATCGCGCGTGCCACGCCACCGGCGGCGTCGATGTGGTTGTCCTTGAGCATGACAGCCGTCGACAGGTTGTAACGGTGATTGCTGCCGCCGCCGATCTCGACCGCGGCTTTCTCGAAGACGCGCATGCCCGGCGTGGTCTTGCGCGTGTCGACAAGCACGGTCTTGGTGCCCACGAGCGCAGCCGCCATCCGATGCGTGTAAGTAGCGATGCCGCTCATGCGCTGCAGGTAGTTGAGCGCCACACGCTCGCCCGAAAGCAGCACGCGCGCGTCTCCGCGCACCTGGCCCACGTGATCGCCGGCGTGTACCTCGTCACCGTCGGCGACATCAAACAGCACCGAGCTCTGCGAATCCAGCAGCTCAAAGGTGCGAGCAAACACATCCAAGCCCGCGATGATGCCATCGGCCTTGGCGATAAGCTCCACCGTGGCGGGACGCGCCGTGGGACACACGCTCGCTGTGCTCACGTCCTCAAACGTGATGTCCTCGCGCAGAGCCTGCAGAATCAGATCATCGACGACGAGCTTCATGGTAATGGGATTCATGGTCTACTCCTCCACGGCCTGCGTGCCGGCGGCACGGGCCAAATCATCGATTGCCAGGGCATCGGCGCTCAGGGCGCGGTGACGTCCGTCAAGCGCGGGCTCACCGGCCTGCTCCACGGCCAGCGACTTGCCGGTGCGCATACGCCAAGCAGCGCGGCGACCCCAGACCAGAGACTCGAGCAGGCTGTTAGAAGCTAGGCGATTCTTGCCGTGAACGCCGTTGCAGGCCGTCTCGCCCGCGGCGTAGAGCTCGGGCATCGAGGTGCGACCGTCCTTGTCGACCCACACGCCGCCCATAAAGTAGTGCTGCGTGGGCGTAACGGGAATGGGCTCGTCCAAGATATCGCGACCGTCCTCCAGGCAGCGCGCGCGGATGTTGGTAAAGTGCCCGGTCACCACGTCACGCTCAACGGGGGCAAAGCTCAGCCACTCGTGCTCGGTGCCGTCCTGCTTCATCTGCTCGCGGATGGCGGCGGCGACAACGTCGCGCGGCTGCAACTCGTCGGTAAAACGCTCGCCGGCGGCGTTGAGCAAAATCGCGCCCTCGCCGCGGCAGCTCTCGCTAATCAGGAACGTACGACCCGGCTGCGGCGAGAACAGTCCCGTGGGGTGAATCTGCACGTAGTCCAGGTGCTCCATCTTAATGCCATGCTCCTGAGCAATGTAGCAGGCATCGCCCGTGAGCTGCGGGTAGTTAGTCGAATGGTCGTATACGCCGCCGATACCGCCCGTAGCCCACAGCGTGTGGCGGGCATGGATCTTAAACGGCTTACCGGCATGCACATCCTCAGCGGCATTTGCCAGCTCGTCGGCGGGGCGAGCTGAATCGTCCTCATCCACGGCAACGGCGACAACGCCGGTGCACACCGTGGCGTCATCGCGCTCGGCGGTCAGGATGTCGGTCATGGCAACGTGTTCGAGAATCTGCACGTTGTCCAGCTTGCGGACAGCCTGAAGCAGCTTGGTCGTAATCTCCTTGCCCGTAATATCGGCATGGAAGGCGATGCGCGGGCGGCTGTGCGCGCCCTCGCGGGTAAAGTCGAGGCTGCCGTCGGCCTTGCGCTCAAAATCCACGCCCATCGCTAGCAGGTCGTTGATGACCGAGCGGCTCGAGCGGATCATGATGTCAACGCTCTCGCGGCGGTTCTCGTAATGGCCGGCGTGCATGGTGTCCTCAAAGAAGGCATCGTAGTCCGAGCCCTCGGGCAGTACGCAGATGCCGCCCTGCGCGAGCATCGAATCGCACTCGTCGATGGCGCCCTTGGAGAGCATGATTACGCGCGTGCTCGTCGGCAGATTGAGAGCCGCATACAGGCCCGCCACGCCGCAACCGGCAATGACGACGTCACACTCCATATCGGGGTATTGTTTGGTTTCCACAGGAATCCTCTCCCTTGTAATGTGGCATAAGGGATGGTCCCTCATGTCACATTGGCTTAACGCGCCGCGTACTCGAGCATGCGGTCGAGCGTGAGCTTGGCCTGATCGGCGGCCTCGTCCGACACGCCAATCTGCACCTCGCCCTCGCCCGTCTCCAGGCAGTGCACGAGCTTTTCGAGCGTGATGAGATCCATATTGACGCAGGTGGGCTGCACCGCAGGGAAGTAGAACTTCTTGCCGGTGCCCTGGCAGCGGCGCTCGAGCTCGTAGAGCACGCCGCGGACCGTCACGATAATGAACTCGCTCGCGTCGGACTCCTCGGCATACTTAATGATGCCGGCGGTGGAGCCGATGTAGTCGGCCTCGGCCAGGACTTCGGCCTTGCACTCGGGGTGAGCCAGCACGAGCGCGTCGGGATGCGCCTCCTGCGCGTCGACGATCTGCTCGAC
>CABUWR010000067.1 GCA_902495265.1 uncultured Collinsella sp.
AACCGCGTTTTCCAGCGCGGCTATGGCCACTTCAAACGGGTCAACGTAACCAGTCGAAGGGCACCATAGTGCGCACGTGGCCTGGGCACTCGCGCGCGGCTCCAGCTCGTGGATGCGCTCGGGGCCGATAATCGACAGCTCGAGCACGCCGTTGGCAAGGCCATTGCTGCGCAGCTTCTCCAGGTGCGTACGGTCTTCGTCGCTAAAGCCCAGCACCATCGAGCCGGTTCGGCAAAACAAAAAGCCGAGCTCCTGGGCCCAGGTGCCATACAGCTCGCAGCCGCGGGCGTTGACCTGTGCCTTTACGGTTCCCGGCGACGGATCGTAGCCGGCGTGCACCAGGCCGCCGTTGGCCTTCGAAGCCCCCAGCGCTATGTCGTTGGCCGCCTCGACCACGCAGATGGACAGGTCATAGCGCGCGAGCTGCCGCGCGATGGCGCATCCTGTGATGCCCGCACCCACAATCGCGATATCAAACTTTTCCGTCACAGTGCCTCCCAGACGAGTTGACAGGCTGTCAATAAGACTATCCTACGGTCTGCGCACCTCCAGTGCGGCGGCAATGCGGCGAACAGCCCCGCTGCATCCGCCAACGGCAGGCGAGGGGAGACTCAGCAACGTCGACAACCTCGTCTGCCACCTTTGGTGTCCGAGATTTGTCTCGTTCTGTAACAGTAAGCAGGTTTTTGAGGTCCAAGATGTTACAGATTGAGATTGAAGCCGGGGAGAGATTCTTCTGTCTCGATCTGTAACATCTAGGGACCGTTTTGGGGTCTAGATGTTACAGATTTAGATAAACCTGTTAGTCGGTTTCGAATGTCTAAATCAGTAACAGTTAGACCTGTTTTTGACGAGTTGTTGTTACGGATTGAGATACTTAGATTGGACGTTTTCCTTTGTCTCGATCTGTAACAGTAAGAGGGGTTTTGGGGCCCAGGATGTTACAGATCGAGATTGAAGTCGGGGAGGGACCCCTGTGTCTCGATCTGTAACATCTAGACCCGGATTCCGCTCCCACCTGTTACAGATTGATATGTTTGTGTCCGCGCCGGCCCCGTACCCAGCCGTGGTCCCATATAAACAAACCCCGTGGTAAACTTGACCGGACTGTAAATATTCCGAAAGGTACACCTCAATGTCCAAATACATCAACGAGCTCATGTCACCGCAGCTTATGGGCGTCATCTATGCCTTCGTGGGCTTTATCATCGCCCTGTACGTGCTGTCGGTCGTCTATGTGTTCATCGACGCTCGCCGCCGCGGCGCCAGCGCCTACGTGGCATGGGGCATCATCGCCCTCATCCCGTTTGTGGGCCTCATCGCCTACCTGGTCCTGCGCCCGCATTCCTACGCGGCCGACCGCGAGGAGCAGGAGCTGGACATGGCCCTGCGCGAGCGCCAGCTTGCCCAGTACGGCACCTGCCCGCAGTGCGGCGCCCCCATCGAGAAGGACTTTGTCGTCTGCCCCGTGTGCGATACCCAGGTTCGCAACGTGTGCCCCAGCTGCCATCGCCCGCTCGACGCGCACTGGAAGGTCTGCCCCTACTGTCGAACTCGCATCCAGTAACGCATCCATCGTCGGGCCGGCTGCAAGCCACGGGCGCCGCGCGCCACGCGCAAGCCGCACGCGCGCCGCGAGCGCCCCACAGCCCCGCCCCCACACGATGAAGCATGCGTAGAAAATCGCCCGCCGTGCCATTAAGGTGCGGCGGGCGCTTGTATACCAAGGCAACCTGCCTATAATGATGCAAGTCAAAAACGCCGCGCCCACCAGGCGCACGCACTTGCATCAGGCATCCGAGAGGAGAAAACATACCCATGAAGGCACTCTACAATGACGGTTCGGTGGCCGAGCTCCCGCAGGACGAGGTCACGCACGTCATCCGCCACTCCGCCGCGCACATCATGGCGCAGGCCATCAAGCGCCTGTACCCCGAGGCCGACTTTGCCTACGGCCCCGCGACCGACAACGGCTTCTACTACGACGTCGACCTGCCCGAGGGCGTCAAGATCAGCGAGGACGACTTCCCCGCGATCGAGGCCGAGATGAAGAAGATCGTCAAGGAGAACCTCAAGTTCACCGTGTTCGAGAAGCCCCGCGCCGAGGCTATCGCCCTTATGGAGGAGCGCGGCGAGAAGTACAAGGTCGAGCACATCGGCGACCTGGACGACGACGCCCGCATCACCTTCTACCAGCAGGGCGACTACATCGACATGTGCGTCGGCCCCCACATCTGCTACACCAAGGCTCTGAAGGCCTTTAAGCTCACCGGCGTCTCGGGCGCCTACTGGAAGGGCGACAAGGACAACAAGATGCTCACCCGCATCAACGGCGTCGCCTTTGCCACCAAGGAAGAGCTCGACGAGCACATGCACATGCTGGAGGAGGCCAAGAAGCGCGACCACCGCAAGATCGGCCGCGAGATGGACCTCTTTATGATGCGCGACGAGGCCCCCGGCTTCCCGTTCTTCCTGCCCAACGGCATGATCCTTAAGAACACGCTGCTGGACTACTGGCGCGAGATTCACCACAAGGCCGGCTACGTGGAGATCTCCACGCCGCTCATCATGAACAAGCAGCTGTGGAAGACCTCGGGCCACTGGGACCACTACAAGGACAACATGTACTCCACCGTCATCGACGACGAAGAGTACTGCATTAAGCCCATGAACTGCCCGGGCGGCGTGCTGGTGTACGCCTCCAAGCCGCACTCCTATCGCGAGCTGCCCATCCGCGCCGGCGAGATTGGCCTGGTGCACCGCCACGAGCTGCGCGGCGCCCTGCACGGCCTGTTCCGCGTGCGCTGCTTTAACCAGGACGACGCTCACCTGTTTGTGCGTCCCGACCAGCTGACCGACGAGATCGTGGGCGTGGTCAACCTTATCGACTCCGTGTACCAAAAGTTTGGCTTTAAGTACCACGTTGAGCTTTCCACCCGCCCCGAGGACTCCATGGGTTCGGACGAGGACTGGGCTCGCGCCGAGGAGGGCCTGCGCACCGCTCTGGAGAAGCTGGGCATGGACTACGAGGTCAACGAGGGCGACGGCGCCTTCTACGGCCCCAAGATCGACTTCCACCTGGAGGACTCGCTCGGCCGTACCTGGCAGTGCGGCACTGTCCAGCTCGACTTCCAGATGCCGCTCAACTTTGACCTGGAGTACGTGGACGCCGACGGCACCAAGAAGCGCCCCATCATGCTGCATCGCGTGTGCTTTGGCTCCATCGAGCGCTTCATCGGTATTCTGATTGAGCACTTTGCGGGCAAGTTCCCCACCTGGTTGGCCCCCGTGCAGGTCAAGGCGCTTCCCGTCTCCGAGAAGAGCCGCGACTACGCCCACGAGGTATGCGCCAAGCTGGAGGAGGCCGGCATTCGCGTGGTCTGCGACGACCGCGACGAGAAGATCGGCTACAAGATCCGCGAGGCTCGCAGCATCGACCGCGTGCCCTATATGCTCATCCTGGGCGAGAAGGAGGTCGAGGCCGGCAACATCTCCGTCCGCGATCGCTCCAACGAGACCGTTCAGATGAGCGTTGACGAGTTTGTGGCCAAGGTGACCGAGGAGATCAGGACTCGCGCCTAGCACAAACAATACAAGAATTAAGAAAGGCGATCGTCCTCGCGGGCGGTCGTCTTTTTTGTTGTCTATAGAAGAAAAGCCGCTGGTTAGAGCGGCTTTTTTGTTGTGCAAAAAGGTACAGGTTTTTGTAGAGGGGTATGGAGATGCGCCCATTCGCGGCGCATTTTGTGTAATCTGGGAAAACGCGAGCAGTTTGCTCGTATAATGAGCAACGTCGAAAGATACAAAAACCTGTACTTTTGCGACTGCGCCTAGCTGCGAGCGAAAAGTCTGTTCTTAACGCCCCTGCATCCGCGTGTGTCGCGGAGATAAGAAAAGGGGGCGAGAGATGGAACAGACAATGCGGCGCCAAGAGCAGCTGCCCGGTGCCTTTAGCGGTGCCACCACCAACAGCCAGCACGGCCGCGTCCGCTGGTATCTGGTCCACACCCCCAACGGTAAAGAGCGCGAGACCTGCGAAAAGGTCCGCCGCATTATCCCGCACGAGCTAATGCAGGACGCTTTTGTGATGCAAAAGGAGTTCTGGTTTAAGCGGGACGGTGCCTGGTCGCTCCAAACCAAACCCATGTACAAGGAATACTTCTTCGTCGCCACGCGCGATGCCGCCCAGCTCGATAAGGCTTTGGCCCAGTTGAGCTTTGGCTGCAGGATTGCCGGTAGCAAGGAGCGGGCCTATGCGCCCATGCCGGACGATGCACAGGACTGGTACCGCAGCGTGCTCGACGACAACGGCGTGGTGCGCAACAGCGTGGCCCGCATAGAAGACGGCGTTCTGCACATAGAGCAGGGGCCTTTGGTGGGGCAAGAGGCCCGTGTAAAGAAGATTGACCGTCATAAGCGCTGGTGCCAGGTAGACGTGGGCGAAGGCGACTCCGCTTTTAGGGAGCTGCTTCCGTTGGACGTCCCCAGTAAGACGTAAGGGGACGTCACGCTGGCAATTCATCCGCATTTTGAATTCATCGATGGGGGAATCCCTGGGGACAGGGACGTGGATTTGAACTTGACTGATAGGGAAGTAACAAAGGGGGCTGCACCAGCGGGTGCTGCATTGATTGCAGAGGCTATGGATCGGCGCAATGTTGCCGGCCGCTACAAGGCCATGCAGGCCGTGAAGGACTGGGATCGCACGCGCCTGGGCTACCGCGCCGTGAAGCGCGCATT
Organism: uncultured Collinsella sp.; assembly: GCA_902495265.1. Taxonomy (GTDB): domain Bacteria; phylum Actinomycetota; class Coriobacteriia; order Coriobacteriales; family Coriobacteriaceae; genus Collinsella. The sequence goes on from CABUWR010000067.1 coordinate 4,741, forward strand.
CGACATCGTGTTCAGCGGCTGCGTGCTTGCCGTCATCGCCGTTCCCAGCCTGGTGCTGGCCGCGGCCATCCGCCTGGAGAGCGAGGGCAACCCGTTCTACAGCCAGGTGCGCGTGGGCCAGACCCACCACGACGGCAGCCTGTCCACCTTCCGCATGTGGAAGTTCCGCAGCATGTATAAAGACGCTGACGAGCGCCTCGCTGAGCTCAAGGGGCAGAACGAGATCGCCGGCGCCATGTTCAAGATGAAGGACGACCCGCGCGTCACCAGGATCGGCAAGTTCATTCGCAAGCACTCCATCGACGAGTTCCCGCAGTTCGTCAACGTGTTCCTGGGCCAGATGTCCGTCGTGGGCCCGCGCCCGCCTCTGCCCAACGAGGTCGCCGAGTATACAGAATTCGACCTGCAGCGCCTTGCCGTCAAGCCCGGCATCACGGGCCTCTGGCAGGTGACAGAGCGCAACAGCACCGGGTTCGATGGCATGGTTCGCCGCGACCTGGAATATATAGCAAAGAGGGGTGTCCTGTTGGATCTTAAAATCATCTGCCTCACCGTGCTTGAGGTGTTTACCGGGGATGGTGCGTGCTGATGCGCCAAGCTATTCATATCATTTTGCTATCAGGTGGTTCAGGTTCTCGGCTCTGGCCCCTTTCGAATGATGCGCGATCAAAACAGTTTCTTAAAGTGTTGCGCGATGCTAATGGCAACCATGTATCGATGGTGCAGAGAACCTTCGACCAGATTGAACGCGTGGTTCCCGGCGCGGATGTAACTGTGGCAACCTGTGCGACACAGGTTCGTGCTCTCGAGATGCAAGTTAAGGGTCACTATGCTGAGGTCGTGGAGCCTGAGCGTCGTGATACCGCTCCTGCAATCATGCTTGCGTGCGAGCACCTACTGGCAGAGCAGGGTGCGGGTCTTGCCGACCCGGTTATTGTGATGCCCATCGATTCCTATGTCGAGGATACCTACTTCCAAAAGGTTGCAGATGTCGCATCGGCAATCGAGGCGAATACAGCAGACATCGTGCTGCTGGGCGTTGAACCTGTTTACCCGAGCGAGAAGTACGGCTATATCGTTCCCTCTGAATCGCAGGGCTCTCCGCGGATGGTGGAGCGCTTTACCGAGAAACCCAATGAGGTCAAGGCGAGCGAGCTCATAGGTCGCGGGGCTCTTTGGAACTGTGGCGTCTTTGGATTCCGCCTTGGTTATGTTCTCGAAATCCTGTCTCAGTATGGATCGTATGCAAGCTATGAGGACCTTCGGTCGCGTTATGCTGAGCTTCCAAAGAACTCGTTCGATTACGAGGTGGTGGAGACGGCGGAATCCGTTGCCGTTATTCCGTATGCTGGATCTTGGAAGGACCTTGGTACTTGGAACACGCTTACCGAGGAGATGGGCGAATCTGTAAGCGGACGGGTTTCCATTGACGAAGACAGTTGCTCTGATGTTCATGCCATCAATGAGCTAGGCATTCCCGTGGTGATCGCAGGGCTCCATGATTCCGTGGTGGTCGCAACGCCAGACGGAGTCCTGGTGTCCGGAAAAGAAGAATCCGCGCACATTAAATCTCTGGTGAAAGAGGCGGCCGAGGACCGCCCTATGCAAGAGACCATGACGTGGGGCTCGTACCGGGTTGTCGACTCAGGTTCCTATCGCGATGGCTCGCGAACGATTGTGAAGGAGATTTTCGTTCGGGCGGGTAGTCAGATTTGTGAGCAAAGCCATGTTAACCGTTCTGAGGTGTGGACCATCGTATCAGGTGAGGGTCTGTTTTCGCTCGCGGGCCGCGAGCGCCCCGTGGTCGCTGGAAGCGTTGTCGAGATTCCTGCCGGTGTTCGTCACGCTTTGCTAGCGCGTACCGACATCAACGCCATAGAAATCCAGCTGGGCGATATTTTGGTCGAGAGCGATAACGTGCGGTATGGCAACCATTGGGGAGAGTCGAATTGAGTCGCTTGAAGTTCATGAATACCGAGGTCGACAACATCACCTTTGATGATGCGGTCGAGCGTTGCTGCGAATTGGCTTCTGGAACGCGACAGGGTAATTACGTCGTCACGCCTAACGTCGATCATATCGTGCAGCTCGAAAAGGACGATGAGCTGCGTGCCGTATACCGTGATGCGGACCTTATCCTGACGGATGGAAAGCCGCTCATCTGGATATCCAAGGGATACGGTAGCCCGATAAAAGAAAAGATTTCCGGATCCGATTTGTTTCCCGCCCTGTGCTCCGAGTGCTCCAAGCGTGGTCTCACGATGTACTTCTTCGGCGCGGCACCTGGTGTTGCTCAGAAGGCGGCGGACAACTTAACAGCTAAGTTCCCGGGATTGCGTGTTGTGGGCACGATGTCTCCCGATTATGGCTTCGAACGCGATTCCAAAAAAGTTGATGAGGCGATTAGCCAAATCAATGAGACTGAACCCGACATTCTCATCGTGGGACTCGGTTGCCCTAAGCAAGAGAAGTTCATTCATCACTATCGGGATCGCAT
>CABUWR010000068.1 GCA_902495265.1 uncultured Collinsella sp.
AGAACAACGACAAGTTCGCCATCGACCGCGAGCTTCCGCATATCGACATGGGCGACCTGCTCGTGATTCATGACACCGGCGCGCATGGCCACTCTATGGGCTACAACTACAACGGCCGCCTGCGCTCCGCCGAGGTCCTGTTGCGCCCCGATGGCTCGGCAGACCTCATTCGCCGCGCCGAGCGCCCGGGCGATTACTTTTCCACGCTCGACGTGCTGCCGTGCGGCCGAGAGCTGCTGGCCAAGTCGCGCGCCGAAAGCGCCCGCCGTCGCGCCCAAGACGAGCGCCTGGCAGTCGCAGCTCAATGGAACAAACGCATCCAGATCGCGGAGGCGAAGGAGAAGAACATGGACATCCGCAATCTCGAGGGCTCAATCGTCGCCCTGGTTACGCCGTTTAAAAAGGACGGCAGTGTCGACTTTGACGCGCTTGAGCGCCTTATCGATTTCCACCTGCAAAATGGCACTGACGCCATCCTCACCCTGGGCACCACCGGTGAGAGTGCCACGATGACCGATGACGAGGACAACTCCGTCGTCGCCGCCGTGGTCAAGCATGTTGCAGGACGCGTCCCCGTCATCGCCGGCTCAGGCTCCAACTCCACGCAGACCATGCTCACCAAGTCGCTCACCTATCAGGGCCTGGGCGCCGACGGTCTGCTGCTCATCACCCCCTACTACAACAAGTCCAACGAAGAGGGTATCTATCAGCACTTTAAGACCGTCGCCGATGCCGTTGACATCCCCTGCATCCTGTACAACATCCCCGGCCGCTGCGGCTGCGGTATCAGCGAGCGCAACGTAGAGCGCCTAGCCGCGCACCCCAACATCATGGGCATCAAGGAGGCCTCGGGCAACGTCGCCTACGCGGCCAAGATCGCCCACCTGCTGTCCGACGATTTCCGCATGTACTCGGGCGAGGATGCACTCACAGTGCCGCTCATGAGCCTGGGCGCTTCGGGCACCATCAGCGTGTGGGCCGACGTGCAGCCGCAGCTTGTACACGACATGTGCCGCGCTTATCTGGACGGCGACGTAGCGCGCGCCCGCGATATCCAGATTGCCGGCCAGCCGCTCATCAACGCCCTCTTTAGCGAGGTCAACCCCATCCCCGTCAAGGAAGCGCTCGCCCAGATGGGCATGATCGAGGCAAACTACCGTATGCCGCTGTGCCCCATGGCAGACGACACGCGAGCCGCACTTACCGATGCTCTGAAGGGAGCTGGTCTACTTGATTAAGACCGTCATTATGGGAACGGGCCGCATGGGCTCGCTCATCCGCACTACCGCCGAAGGCATTGTCGACGCCGCCGGGCAGCCCGTTTTTGATATCGTGACCCAGATTGGCTTCGATTTGAGCGAGCTCGAGAACGCACCGGCTGCCGACGTCATCATCGACTTCTCGAACGTCGCGACCTTCGACGCCGTCGTCGCCTATGTCGAGCGCACGGGCGCGGCGTTGGTCTCAGGCACCACAGGCTACACCCCCGAGCAGATGGACCGCCTGCGTGAGCTGGGCCAGAACACCCGCGTTATGCACTCGGGCAATTACTCCATCGGTATCGCAGCCCTGCGCCATCTGGTAGCGCAGGCTACACGCGAGCTGCCCGGCTTTGACTGCGAAATCGTCGAGACGCACCACAACCAAAAGGTCGACGCCCCCAGCGGCACTGCCAAGCTACTGCTCGACGCCGTCGTCGAAGCCGAGCCCGAGGCAGGCTACCACCCCGTCTATGGCCGCGAGGGCATGTGCGGAGCACGCGATCCCAAGGAAATCGGTATGCACTCGCTGCGCGGCGGCACCGTCGCCGGCGTGCACGAGGTGAGCTTCTTTGGCCAGGACGAGGAGGTCACGCTCACCCACCGCGCCACGAGCCGTCAGATCTTTGTCAACGGCGCCTTGGCAGCCGCGCAGAAGCTCGTCACCCGCGAACCCGGCTTCTATACGTTCGACAAGGTCATGTTTGCCTAACCAGGTATCAACCGAATCCACCCAAAGGAGAGATAGCAAATGAGCAACGCAGCCGAGATGGATGCACAGGAGATTATCAACTACATCGCCACCGCGCCCAAAAAGACGCCCGTCAAGCTGTACGTGCGCGAGAAGCCGGGCATGAAGGTTGCCTGGGGCGACGCACATGTCTACGGCGGCCGTCGCGGCAAGACCGTCTTTGGCGACTGGGACGAGCTCAAGACCATCCTGGACGCCAATGCCGATTCCATCGATTACTACGACGTTGAAAACGATTGCCGCAACTCCGCCGTGCCCATGCTCGACCTTAAGGGCATCAACGCCCGCATCGAGCCGGGCGCGATCATCCGCGACCGCGTCGAGATTGGCGACCGTGCCGTCATCATGATGGGCGCCATCATCAACATCGGCTCCGTTATCGGCGAGGGTTCCATGATCGATATGGGCGCCGTGCTGGGCGGTCGCGCCACCGTGGGCAAGAACTGCCACATCGGCGCCGGCACCGTGCTGGCAGGCGTTGTGGAGCCCGCCAGCGCCACGCCCGTCATCATCGAGGACGATGTCATGATCGGCGCAAACGCCGTGGTCCTGGAAGGCGTGCACGTGGGCAAGGGTGCTGTAGTTGCCGCCGGCGCCGTGTGCGTCGAGGACGTCCCCGCCGGCGCCGTCGTGGCCGGTGTCCCCGCCCGCGCCATCAAGATGCGCGACGAGAAGACCGACAGCAAGACCGGCCTGGAAGAGGGCTTACGTCAACTTTAATAGTTACGCGGTTTTGACAAACCGCGTTTTCGCTGACGTATGCCCAACCTGCGGCGCAATGTCAGCAACCAAGCCGAAAACAAAAAAGGCCGAAGTCCCGAAGGGCTTCGGCCTTTGCTTTCTCGCTGTAGGCGCAACGCAACTTATCGATTCTCGATGCTACCGATATTTTTGAGCTCGATGGAGATGAGGCCGTTGGGCTCGTTGACAAACTCGATGTACTCAGAGTTCGAACCCATCTCGGCCGGGAAGCTGATCTCGATGCCCGTGTCGGTACGGATCTTGTGGTTGCGCACCGCCGCGCGTTCGACCTGCTTGCGCTCCACGGGCACACGCTCAGGCACCTTCTCCTCAGTCAGTGCCGCGCGCACGCTCTCCTTGATAACCGGCTCGTCCTCAAAGACCTCATCGACGATATCCCAAGGGGGCAGTTCCTCGTCATCCTCAACTTTCTCGGCAACAGCAGCCTTAACCTTGGCGAGTGCTACAGCCGTGTTGGCACCGTGCTCCTCGGCGACTTCCTCGACCACACGCGTCACGGTGTCGATGACCTCCTTGCCCGATACCCCCGTGTCGCACTGCAGCAGGCCATCGGGAATGAGCATGCGATCCTCGCCGGCAATCTTGCGCTTCTTATCCACATAGCCGATCTCCATGGTGCTTGCACGCACGATTGCATAGCTCGGCACCTTTTGCGAGGGATTCGGCAGAATGGCGTAGTGGCGCGCGATGTCGTTGCGCACCTCCCCTTCCTCGCGGCCCACTTCGTGCATAAAGGCCTGCTTGGAGCCCAGCAGCATCACGGCAAACCAGCGGGCATCCTCATCGTCATCAAAGTCCGCCACAAGCACGTCAGTGGACTCGGCTTTCTCGGCCTTGGTAAGTTCGGAAGAGATGAACTCCGCAATCTGCTGAGACAGATCCACGAACTCACGCTCACCAAAGAAATAGCCCTTGAGCTCGCCGCCGAATGCGGAGTTCTCGGCAAACGTGGCACGCTTGTTATCGGCCGAAGTGCGCGCGCGACGCAGATGTGTGGTCACGAAGTTGCGGACAGTACGGCTTTCGATATCCAACTCGCGCTGGCTCATGACGTTGACGGCAGAGTCAAAGTCCAGGATATGCAGAATCGCGTGATTGATTTTCATATACGGCATTCCGTTCTAGATCGATTTCGGCACGAATCAGTATAGCGGTCGAGCCCGCCCCAGGCGCTTCGAAGATTGGTGCATCGGGGACAGGTTGCTTGCACCAATGGTTAGCGCAGGAGCTCGGACTGCCAAGCCTCGAGCTGTTCTGCCAAACTCTTGCCGGCAGCGGGCATGTCGATCTGAGGTCGTTTGGGCAGCAGTGCGCATTTAAGGATTGCTACGATGGTCTGCGAGACAAAGCGTCGTGTATCCTCGTCAAAGCCTTGCGCAGCCTGGAGCATCACGGGCAGGCTCTCGCGCAGATTCCCAGCGATATCCGCAAACCGCTCAGCACCCGTAGCCTCAAACACGGAGAACAACGCATCTACAAAACGCTCGCGTTCGCTAGGCGACACTGCAAGCAACATCTCGCGAATGGAACCATCAACGTATCGAGCACCGGCAGACAGGCGCTCACAGTACACGAAGTCGCGACCATCAACCACCCAGCTAAAGGGATTGTGCTGCAGCAGGCTGAACTCGGTGCTCTCAACGATGGCATAGTCCTCCTGTGTCTCGAACATCATGCCAAAGATCGACGACCGAGGTAGGGTCTTGTCGATTCGACCGGAAAGATCGGCAAAGGCGTTGCCGTTCAGAAACTCCTCGACGAAGCCCGGACCATCATGGGAATACGCCCGTTCGATTCGCTCACGGGCGACATCGGAGCACATCGCCGCACCGTACACCGCAAGGTTTCCGCCCTTGGAATGACCTCCGCACAAAAGCGGCCCGTCAATCGCATCCGCCGCCTCGTCCACATAACGTGCCGCGGATTCCTGGGCCGGCACAGGACACCGGAACGCCATGTTAAAGTCCTCTTTCCAGCCCACAATCGTGCTGTCGGTCCCCCGGAAGGAAAGATAGCTAAACCCCGCCGGAAACCGGAACGCCATGGCTGCAAACTGCTCTGTCGCCACCACATCGCTCACGACACGATAGCCGCAAACGTGCACGCCACGGTAGCGAGGACTTGCTGCCACGGCCTCCAGCAAGGCCCTGCTCCCCTCTGGGTCCCACAAGTCGTCAATCATGTCCCGGTAGCACTCGGCACGCAGCAGTTCGCGTACGTCTAGGCCCTGCCAGTTCGTCAGCTCCGCCATATCACCCGGCAAACGCAAATAGGACAACCACGCAAAGACCAGGCTGTCCACCGCGCAGAACGGCCGCTCCTCAAAGGGATCAAACGCCGTCTGGACATAGGTCAAAAAATTAGGCGAATCCGACATGGCCCTCCCATCAACTATGGTGTATTGGGATGGTGCATTGGGGTCAGGTTACTTTGCACCAAAAGGCGCCCGGGCCGTGTGGACCCGGACGCCTTCATTGTAGCTTTTCGCTCTAGCGAGCTTGATTTAGCAGGAGAAGTCGACGCTGTCGATGATGTCCTTGAGGGCCTTGGCGGAGACGGTGAGCTCATGCTGCTCGTCGTCGTTCAGCGGCACGGGGACGCGGCAGACGACGCCGTCGCGGCCAACGACCGTCGGCATGGAGATGGCCAGATCGGACAGGCCATACTCGCCCACCATGAGCGAGGAAACGGGCAGAACGGTCTGCTCATCGCGCATAACGGCGGTGCAGATGCGCTTGACGGCCATGGCGACGCCATAGTAGGTGGCGTGCTTCTTCTCGATGATGGTGTAGGCGGAGTTCTTAACGTCCTCGGCGATGCGCTTCTCGGCAGCCTCATGCTCCAGGTGGCCGTGAAGCTCACAGAAGGTGTTCAGCGGAACGCCGGCAACCTGAGCGCTGGACCAAGCGACAAACTCGGAGTCGCCGTGCTCACCCATGACATAGGCCTGAACGTCGCGCGGGTCAACCTCGACGTGGGCACCAAGCATCTGCTGCAGACGGCCAGTGTCGAGCACGGTGCCGGAGCCGATGACATGGCCCTCGGGCAGGCCGGACATCTTGATGGCGGCATAGGTCAGAACGTCGACCGGGTTGGAGACGATGAGCAGAATGCCTTCGAAGCCGGACTTCTTAATCTCGGGGATAATGGACTTAAAGATGTTAACGTTCTTGTTGACCAGGTCCAGGCGAGTCTCACCGGGCTTTTGGGCAGCGCCAGCGGTGACGACGATCATGGCGGCGTCGGCGACATCGGAATAATCGCCGGCGTAGATCTTCATCGGCTCGGCAAATGTCATGCCGTGCGCGATATCCAGGGCCTCACCCTCGGCACGATTCTTGTCCACGTCGATGAGGACCATCTCGGAGAACAGACCGCTCTGCATCAGCGCGAACGCCGAAGACGAACCGACGAAACCGCAGCCGACAATAGCGACCTTCTTCTCGTTAACCATTAGAAACTCCCATCTCTCTCCACAAACAAGCCGCCCGGGAACGACCCGAGCGGCTTGCCGTAATCCCAATACATCCAATCGGGACTTTGATTATGCTCCTATTCGCAGCCAAAAATCGACCGTTTACCGAAATTGTTTGCAGAATTCGTAAAATAACTGCACGAAATCGGTTTCGAGCTATTGACGGGTCGAAATAGGTTTCTAATACAGGCCAGCCTCGCGAATGGCCTCGACAGCCAAAGCGATCTGATCGGGCGGCAGGACCAGTGCCATACGCACGTGCCCCTCGCCCGAAGGGCCAAAGCTCGCGCCCGGCGTCACCACAACGCCGGCCTTCTCCATAAGCTCCTCGCAAAACGCCATGGAATCGGTGCGACCACCGGGAAGCTTGGCCCACACAAACATAGAGCCATGCGCGTTGGGACGCTCCCAGCCCAGGCCCTCAAGACCGTCGCACAGGGCATCGCGGCGTTCCTGGTACTTCAGACGCTGCGCCTCGACCTCATCGCGCGGACCGTTCAGGCAGGCGATGGCAGCCTTCTGAATCGGGAAGAACATACCAAAGTCGATCTGGCCGCGCAGCTTGGCAAAGGCCGAGACCACATCCTCGCGACCGACCAAAAAGCCGATGCGTGCGCCGGTGACGTTAAACGACTTAGAGAGCGAGAAGAACTCCACGCCCACCTCGAGCGCGCCAGGGTACTGCAGGAAGCTGCCACCCGGCTCGCCGTCGAACACGATATCGGAGTAGGCATTGTCATGCACGATCAACAGATCATGCTCGCGGGCAAAGGCGATAATCTCCTCGTAGACCTCGGGCGTGCCCACCGAGCCGACCGGGTTCGCGGGCAGCGACACGATCATATACTTGGCGCGATCGGCCACCTCGGGATCGATGCCCGCCACATAGGGCAGGTAATTGTGCTC
>CABUWR010000069.1 GCA_902495265.1 uncultured Collinsella sp.
CGCGCCATTCACCGCCGATGATTCTCATCCTCCGCTGACCTCCTTAAAGATGTGTCGATACCGCATGGCGACCGCATCGCGCAAGGGACGCGTCGCCACGGAGTCAAGGTTGCAAGCATACCGCAAGAGCTCGACAGCGTCCAAATGGGCCCACTCGATCAATTCCTCGTCGGCATCGAGGTCAACAAAGCGCAAGGTCACGCCGCCATGCTGGCGGTAACCCAGGATTTCACCCTCGTGGCGCAGACGCAGGTCCATCTGGGCGAGCGTAAAGCCGTCCGAGGTCTTCTCGAGCGACTGGAGGCGGTCTTGTGCCGCCGACGCGCCGCCGTTGCCCTTGGAGTGCGTCATGACCAGGCACGTTCCCGACACGCTGCCGCGGCCCACGCGCCCGCGAAGCTGGTGCAAGGCCGCCAACCCAAAGCGCTCGCCATTCTCGATGACCATGACGGTGGCGTTGGGCACGTCAACGCCCACCTCGACCACCGTGGTCGAGACGAGCACATCGATCTCGCCACGCTTAAAGGCATCGATGACCCGGTCCTTCTCCCCCGCCGGCATGCGGCCATGAAGACGCTCGATGGTAAGCCCCGGTAACGCCAGACGAAGGCGTTCAAGCTAGGTCGCCGTGTCATGCAGCGGCACGGGCACGGTCACGCGGCCTTCGTCGTCGCGAGCGATGCCGGGTACGTCTTCGAGCTCATCGGCCGAATCGCTCGGCTCCACGAGCGGACAGATCACGTAGGCTTGCTGTCCCTTTTCGTGCGCCTCGCGAATGGCGCCATAGGCCAGGTCGCGACTCGACTCGGTGAGGACGCGCGTCGTCACGCCGGCACCCGGAACGGGACGATGGCGGATGATGCTCGTATCCAGGTCGCCGTACACCGAAAGCGCCAGCGTGCGCGGGATCGGCGTGGCAGTCATGACCAGCAAGTCGGCACCCGGGCCTTTTGCGCGTAGAGCGTTACGCTGACCCACGCCAAAGCGGTGCTGCTCGTCGATCACCACAAGCGACAAATGCTTGAACGTGACGTTCTCCGAAAGCACCGCATGGGTACCAAAGAGCACGTCGAGCTCGCCAGACTGGAGCCGTGCATGAATCTGTTCACGCTCGGCCGCCGGCGTGGCGCCCGTCAGGAGCGCCCAGGTCATGCCAGCTTGCGAAAGCAAGGGGCCGGTCTTATCGGCATATTGACGCGCCAGCACGCCCGTGGGCGCCATAACGCAGGCTTGGGTGCCGCTATCGGCCGCAACCGCCAACGCGCAGGCGGCAACGGCGGTCTTACCGGTACCGACGTCGCCCAGCAGCAGACGGTTCATCACGCGACCGCCATCGCACATATCATGCAGGATGTCTTGAAATGCAGCCTCCTGCTCATCGCTCAGCGAAAACGGCAGGGCCTGTTTAAGCGCAGCAAAATGCTCACCCGCGTCATGCGCATAAGGCACTACGTCGACCATACCGCCATCGTTGCGCAGGCGCAGCGCGAGCTGCAAGCAGAGACACTCCTCATAGGCAAGACGCCGGCGCGCGATGTCGCGCTCGGCCATGCTCGAGGGAAAGTGGATCGAGCGCAGCGCGCGGGCATTGCTCATGAGCTTCCGCTTTGCGCGCAGCGGCGCGGGAATGGGGTCGAACGGATTGGCGACCACTTCGAGCGCACCGCTCACGATACGGCGCATCCATGCCTGACTCACGCCGTCACTTACGTAGTGGACCGGCAAAATGGTACCCGCGGCGCGCCCGTCCTCGAGCTTTTCAAAGTGAGGCGAGGCCATCTGCTTAAAACCGTAGGCAAACTCGACCTTGCCCATCACGGCCAGGCGGTCGCCCTGCTTAAGCTGTTGGGCAATCCAGGGCTGACGGAAAAAGGCAACCTGCAGCACGCCCGTCTCGTCCACGAGCGAGACCTCGGTCACCTGCATACGCGGACGGGGCTGCTTTTGGACAATACGATCGACCGTGGCGATGATGGTGCACACGGTACCGATGGGCGCCATCTCGATGGACCACGAGCGAGTGAAGTCCAGGTAGCGATGAGGAATATGGAGAAGGAGGTCCCCCACCGTCCGAATTCCCAAACGGCGAAGGGCCTCCTCACGTTTACCCGAAACATATTTGAGTCGCGCGATATCCTCGTCGAGCGCATTGCTCTGGGCAAAGCGCTCCGAGACGCGCGGCACGGAGCACAGCTCGGACATGGGCAGAGCCTACTCGATCGAGAAGATCACGGGATAGAGCGGCTGCTCGCCACGATGGGCGTCGATCTCCAGATCGGGCTGAGCCTCCTCGATGGCATCGACGATCTCCTGGAAAGCCTCATCGGACAGCTCCTCGCCGGCCAGAATCGTCAGCGCGTCGCCCTCCTCTTCCTCCTGCATGCGGTTGATGCAGTCGAGCGTGACCTGCTTCACGTCAGAACCGACCACATCGATGGAGCCGGCGATGATGCCCATGACGTCACCGGAGTGAATCGGCGAGCCGTCAGAGGCGCTGGAGTCGCGCACGGCACGGGTGACCTCGCCATCGCGGACCTCGCTGATGGCGTCGACCATGGCGGCAACAGCATCCTCGAGTTCGGAATCGGGCAGGACCGCGAACAGCGCGGAGAACGCCTGCGGGACAGTCTTGGTGGGAACGACGGCGACCTTCTTGTCGGTGCAGGCAGAAGCGGCAGCCTCGGCAGCCATGCGGATGTTGCCGTTATTGGGAAGGATGATGACCGAGGTCGCGTTGACCTGGTCGACGGCGCCAAGCAGGTCGGCGGTCGAGGGGTTCATGGTTTGGCCACCCGACACGATCACGTCGACGCCGAGGGACTTAAGGATGTCAGCCTCACCGGAACCAGCCGCAACGGCGACAAAGCCAAGGGCCTTCGCGGGCTCGGCAGCCTTCTCCTGGTCCTCATGGATCTTAGCGGTACGGTCGTGGGCCTCCATCTCCATGTTGTGGATAAAGACCTCGTAGATCTGACCAAGCTGCAGCATGTGCTCGAGCACCAGGTTCGGGGTGTTGGAGTGCACGTGGATCTTGTAATCGGGGTAGGCACCCACGAGCAGCTCGCAGTCGCCCATGGAACCCAGGAACTTAAGGCACTCGTCCTCGTCAAAGGGAGCGTCGGCCTTAAAGAGGAACTCGTTGCAGTAGCGGAACTCCGAGCCCTCCCAATCGTCGTTGGCCTCGATCTCAACGCGACCAAGGGCCGCGTCGCGGGCAGAGCCAGCGGAATCAAACGTGGCGGAGAAATCCTCGACAACGGTGCTGCGGCCAAGGGCGGCGGCAACAAAGTTCTCCAAGAAGATAGCAAAGCCAAAGGCGCCGGAATCGACCACGCCGTTCTCCTTGAGGACGGGCAGCAGGTCGGGCGTACGGGCGACGGACTGGTAGGCCTCGACAACGATGGCGTCGAGCGCATCCTCGGCAGAGAACTTCTTCTTCTCGCACTCGTCTGCCTTGGTCGAAACATCACGCAGGACCGTGAGGATCGTGCCCTCGATGGGCTTACGAACAGCCTGGAAGGCAACCTTGACGGCACGACGGAAGGCGAAGGCGATATTGGCGGATGTAATGGGCTCATCGGCAGAGACAAGGCCCTCGGCCACGCCGCGTAGGATCTGCGAGGTGATGACACCGGAGTTGCCACGGGCGCCCATCAGGGAGCCGTGGGTGATAGCGCCGGCAATGGCCTCCATGTCGGCATCGGCGGGAAGGGCGGAAAGCTCCTTGGTCACCGAGGCGAGCGTGAGCGACATATTGGTGCCGGTGTCGCCGTCGGGCACGGGGAAGACGTTGAGCTTGTTGATCTCCTCGGCCTTGTCGGAAACGGCAGCCGCAGCGATCGGAAAACAGGTGCGAATGGTCTTTGCAATCATGAGTGGTGAAATCTCCGTATTCGGATGCTAGTTCAGACGGCTCTTGAGCGCGTCGATGTGAATGCCGATCTTAAGGCTGGCGGGATCGATCTGGGCGATCTCCTGCAGGGTGAAGGCGACGGAGCTCGAAAGATTGTGGCAGACGGACTTCATGTTGACGCCGTTCTCGAGCACAACGTGAAGGTCGACCGTGAGGCCGTTCTCGTCGGCGGAGACAAGCACGCCCTTGCGGAGGCGCTGGCCGGCAAGCAGGCGCACGCTCTCGGCGCCCTGGAGCTGCTCAGCCATACCGACGACACCGTAGCACGTCATCGCGGCATAACCGGCAATATCGGCAATAACGTCGTTCGAGACGCTCAGGCTGCCGTTAATGGTCTCAGACACAAGAATCTCCTTTTCTGGTGCTCGCGGCACCATGTCGTGGGAGCAATCATTCCAACATTTTACAACGAGCGCGCCATGTTGAGGTGGCGGGGTTCGCGATTACATCCTCGACACGAAATGTTGATACAGTAACGTTCGCCATAATCGATCGCGGCATGAAAAAACCCGCCGCATAAGCGACGGGTTTTACAACCTGGCTCCCCGGGTAGGACTCGAACCTACAACAGCGCGGTTAACAGCCGCGTGCTCTACCATTGAGCTACCGAGGAATTTAAAAGCCCAGCGAAATGGGCTGAGAAATTCTGGCTCCCCGGGTAGGACTCGAACCTACAACAGCGCGGTTAACAGCCGCGTGCTCTACCATTGAGCTACCGAGGAATAGGTGCGTGCTCTCAAGCAACGAAGTTTATTATACGGACGATTGGACGAAGGGCAAGAACTTTTTTAAGAAATTTTCTCGCCATGATCCCTTGGGAACGGCCTAACTGCCGGCACCAGCAACGGAAACGCCGATGTTTTGACAATGCCAGCGAGCGGGCACCAGAGCGAACAAATTGGCATGAAAAGAGGACGGCATAGACCTTCTGGTCATGCCGTCCTCTTTGAATGACAAGTTGTCGCTCTGGTGTCCGCGCAGCGTCGACCAGTTACGGCGTTTGGTAAAACGCCGTAACTACTAAGACTCGATGTAGTCTTTGAGCTTGCTCGAGCGACTCGGGTGGCGGAGCTTGGCCAGGGTCTTGGACTCGATCTGGCGGATACGCTCGCGCGTGACACCAAACTCGCGGCCGACTTCCTCGAGCGTGCGGGGATGTCCGTCGACGAGACCAAAGCGCAGCTCGATAACCTTGCGCTCGCGATCGGCAAGCGAATCGAGCACCTGGGTGAGTTGCTCCTGCAGCATGGAGAAGCTGGCGGCATCGGGCGGAACGATAGCCTGGGAGTCCTCGATGAAGTCGCCCAACTGGGAATCCTCTTCCTCGCCGATCGGGGTCTCAAGCGACACGGGCTCCTGCGAAATCTTCTGAATCTCGCGGACGCGGTCGGCGCTCATGTCCATCTCGGCACCGATCTCCTCGGGGGTCGGGTCGCGACCCAGGTCCTGGAGGAGCTGGCGCTGCACGCGGACGAGCTTGTTGATGGTCTCGACCATGTGCACGGGAATACGGATGGTACGGGCCTGGTCGGCAATAGCGCGCGTAATGGCCTGACGGATCCACCACGTGGCGTACGTGGAGAACTTGAAGCCCTTCTGGTAGTCGAACTTCTCGACGGCGCGGATCAGACCGAGGTTGCCCTCCTGGATCAGATCCAGGAACAGCATGCCACGGCCGACATAGCGCTTGGCGATGGAGACGACCAGACGCAGGTTTGCGCTGATGAGCGCCTGCTTGGCCTCAAGACCAACGTTCTCAATACGCGTAAGACGACGCATCTCGGCGCGCGTGAGTTCAATCTCGCCTGCATCGGCAGCCTCGAGCTTCTCGGTAGCCTCGAGACCGGCCTCGATCTTCATGGCCAAATCGACCTCTTCAGATGCGGTCAGCAGGTCGACCTTACCGATCTCCTTGAGGTACATACGAACCGGGTCGCCGGTCAGCATCACCGTGGAGGCATCGATTCCGCGCACGCGCGAGCGCGAACGGGACGTGCGCACGGTGCGTTTCTTCTTGCTCTTGGAAGAGCCCATCTCGGCATCGGCCTGGCGGGCCATCTTAAGCTCGTGATCGTCAAGCGAGCCGGAATCGTGCTCGTCATCATCGAAATCGTCGGTATCGTTATCGTCATCGTCGACGTCCACCGGGGCGTCGTCGTTTCCGCTCGCGGAGATAATCTGGATGCCGCTGTTGCGCAGCGCGGAATACACCGCGTTGAGCTGCTCATCAGAGACATCGATATCCTTCAGGGCGACCTGAATCTCGTCCTCGGTTACCGAAGTCCTGTTTGAGCCGTTGCCCATGAGCTTTGCAACGTAGGATTCCAGCCCAGTACCCGTGCTCTCAGTCTTTTTTGGCACAGATTCTCCCTTCGTAGTCCACAGGACTCAATACTTTAGCACACACAAAGACGTCTATACCCAAAATAAAGACAGGATATAGGCGAGAATACGCTGGTTGACCACAACATCTAGGCCTGATCGGAACCTGCGGTCTCCAAACCGATCAAACGGAACGGGTCGGCCACGCCACCGATCGACTTTTGGAGCTCGCGCTGGCGCTGTGAATCTTGCACCGCCTGCATCGTCAGCACGCGACGGGCCTCATCGTCGAGTGAACGGTCCTGACGCAACTTGGCCTGCGCGGCTCGCATGCGACGCTTGATGGTGTAGAGCTCGAGCGTATCGAGCATAAAGACGATGTTCGTCTCGGTCGGGTGCTCGCTCGTCGCCGAGATGCGCCCGGCGCCGACAAGCGACGCCGCCTCGGGACACACCGCCCGCGCCGCATCCATGCATGCCGCAGGATCGGTTCCCGGCGGCGTTGCCAGCACGGCCCACGCAATGGACTCGTGACGCGGGTCAACCCACTCGATAGAACAAATGCGATCGGCATACGTGCGGAACAGATCGGGGTAGCTCGTGAGCATCGTCAGCAGCTCGCGCTCCCCCGCCAGGGATTTCCGCTCCAGATCGGTCAAAACAATCGGCATCGACGGAGCTGCCGCCGCGCTTGAACTATCGGCAACGGGCGCAGCGCTTTCCATCCCCGCTGGCACATCGATTGGCGGCAGATCCTCGTCGACCTCCACCGGCGCTGCCCCATAGGCATCAAGCGGAACGTAGTCGTACGGGTCCTCCTCGACCGATGCGGACACCGGCGGCGTCACGCCCGCGGCACAGGCACCGCGAGA
>CABUWR010000070.1 GCA_902495265.1 uncultured Collinsella sp.
GCGCCGTACACCACCGAGATGGCGAGCGAAGTTTGCTGCGGGGACAGCAGCTCGGGGATGTACGTCACGCCCACGGCGAGCAGTGCGCCCGAGACGGAGCCCAGGATGATGCGCGAGATGAACAGCACCTGGAAGTTGGGCGCCAACGCCATGACCAGGTTGCCGAGCACAAAGACGATGCTGTAGCACACGAGCAGCTGGTAGCGGCGAAAACGCCCCGTACTGAGCGCGAGCACCGGCGTCGCGATGGCGTAGACGAGCGCGAACACGCTGATGAGCTGGCCCGCGGTGGCAAGCGATATGCCGAGCTCCGTCGCCAGGTCGCTCTCGATGCCGATGACCACGAACTCCGAGCAGCCAAGCGAAAAACCTAACAACACGAGCAGCGCCAGGCAAAGATTGGTGCGCGCAGGTGAAAGCGCGGCAGCGGTTGATGCTGTTGTGGACGAAGTTGCGGTGGTCAAGGCAGTTGCTCCCATGTTGCGTTATATGAGCTGGATTCAATCCCTGCAACTCTAACAGAATGTGACAAAGAGACCGTCCCTTTGTCACATTGCGCTGCCAGCCAGTCGCCAAAACCATCACAACATTTGGCGAAAATCTCGAAATCGAGGAAAAGCGTCGAATGTTGTGACGGTTTTCCTGTCTGTGCCGGCGAGCTCCAGCGCCGTCTGGGGGTATAAGGCTAGCAAGTGTTTATTTGCGAGGCCTAAGGGGCGCCCCGTATGGATATCGATAACTTTGAATGGTGGTATAGCGAGGGCGAAGCTCCGGACGAGGAGTGGGACGAGCCCGCGCCGCGTGACGTGTCGAGCGACAAGGACGAGACCGGCAACGATGCCGCTGTCGAGCCTGACGCCGCCTCCGATGCCGCCGAGCCCCTGACCTTTGAGCAGGCTTGGGCCCAAGCCGAGGCCGATGAGGCTAAGGCCGATGCCACGGCCACGCTCGGCGAGCCGGCGGACATGTCCATCTCGCCGGCCAAGATCCCGCAGCCGCGCCATAACATCGACCCCGGCAGCACGGCATCCTTCAGCATACTCGACGTGCCCGCGCAGGGTGCCCGGGCGCCCGCGCCCACGCATCGTCCCGACTTGGCTCGCGAGGAAGATGCTGGCCGCCGCTCCCCGCTCGGCCCCATCCTCATCGCCTTCATGGCCGGCGTCATCGCTTGCTCGGCGATCGGAAATGTCTGGAGCCATGTGGAGCAACAACGCAAAGATGCCGCCAAGGTCGAGATGTCTGTCGAACAATCGCTCAGCCGCACGCGTTCGGTACATGTGTCGGTCGAGGTCAAGGACGGCGCGACGTGGGACACCGCCCGCGGCGACAGCCAGATGCTCATCCACATCGTGGGCCGCACACTCAGGGGGCAGGCGATTGACGAGTATCAATATGTCAACTCCGCTGGCGACGGCATCGAACTCAAGCCCGGCGACTACGAGCTCACGGTCGACGAGCCGCCCGTCGCCACCGATGGCACGCGCTTCCGCGCCTCAAAGCGCATGGTTCCCGTGAGCTTTAACTCGCAGGCGCCCGATACGGTCGACAGCACGCCGCAGGGCGGGTTCGACCTTTACGCAATCGCTCAATAACTGCGCCTGCCGCCTCACCTTGCCGCCAAGAGTGGCACAATAGCCCTCGACACTATTGTTTACTTTTGGAGGAAGTAGCATGTCTACCGTCACCACCATCAAGCGCGGCGGCCTCACCGCGGCCATCGATTCCATGGGAGCCCAGCTCACGAGCCTTGCCCTCGACGGCAACGAGTATCTGTGGCAGGGCGACCCCGCCTTTTGGGGCAAGCATGCGCCCATCCTGTTCCCCATTGTGGGCTCACTGCGCAACAACACGGCGGCGTCTGCGGCCGGCACCTGCGAGATGCCGCGTCACGGCCTCGCGCGCATCGTCGAGCACAAGCTGGTCGAGGTCTCCAAGGACGGCTCGTCCGTCACCTACGAGATCACCGACACGCCTGAGTCGCTCAAGGCTTTCCCCTTCCACTTTAAGCTCAACATGACCTATGCCCTAACCGGCGACGCCACGCTTACCCAGACCTTTGCCGTCACCAACACCGGCGACGTGGACCTGCCGTTCTCGGTGGGCGGCCACCCCGCATTTAACGTGCCCGCCCCCGGTGCCGAGGACGAGGCATTCGAGGATTACGAGCTGGCATTTACCGAGGCTTGGACCAACGAGGCCCCCATCATCACGCCCGATGGCCTCATGACGTTCGAGGGTAGCTACAAGGCTCCCGATAACTCGGACGTGCTGCCCATCACGCACCGCAGCTTCGATAACGATGCCATCATGTTCACCGATACCCCGGGCTCCACGCTCACGCTGCGCGGCCGCAAGTCGGGCCACGGCGTCAAGATCGACTTTGAGGGCTTTAAGTACATCGGCGTGTGGTCTGCCGCCAACGACGCCCCGTTTGTGGCGCTCGAGCCCTGGACCGGTCACACCACCATGGACACCGAGGACGACGTCTTTGAGCACAAGGTCAACACCATCACCTTGGCTCCCGGCGAGACGGATGTTCGCAGCTTTAGCGTTACCTTGCTCTAGAGGTTTCGCCGCTCGGTCGATGCTGCGCGTCGTCCAGAGCGACAAGTTGTCATTCAAAAGGCAAGGCATAGACCTTCTGGTCATGCCTTGCCTTTTTCATGCCACTTGTTCGCTCTGGACGTCGCTCGCCGGCATTGCCAAAACATCGGCGTCCCCAATGACTACCGTGTGTCTATTAATTTTTCGAGCTTGTGCTGCGCTGCTGGTCGCTGGCGTATCCTGTTAAGTCGTCAGCATACGATTCAACAGGGAAGGCAGATTATGCATTCTCCCCAACAGCGCGGCATGCAGACCCAGCCGGTATGCAGCCGTCGCATCTTTTTGGGTAGCGCTCTCGCTGCGAGCGCTTCCGTCGTCGCCGGCGCGCTCGCCGGCTGTCAGCGTCCGTCCACGCTCAAAGTGGTTCAGCCCACGACGGGCGGCGGTCGCGACGACCTGTCCGATTCCGTGATCGGCAAGGATAAGATCCGCATTGGCATGGAGGCGGCCTACGCCCCGTACAACTGGCAGGTTTCCGAAGCCAGTGAGTACACCATCCCCATCGACAACGTGCAGGGCGCCTATGCCGACGGCTACGACGTGCAGATCGCCAAGATCGTCTGCAAGGCCCTCGGTGGCGAGCCCGTTGCCGTCAAGCAGAGCTTCTCGGGCCTTATCGATTCGCTCAACAACGGCCAGATCGACCTCATCATCGCCGGTATGAGCGCCACGCCCGAGCGCGAGGAGTCGGTCGGCTTCTCCGACCCGTACTTCATTGGCTACTTTGGCCTGTTCGTAAAAGAGGGTTCCCCCTACCAAAACGCCACCAAGCTCAGCGACTTTAGCGGTGCCACGGTACTCGGCCAAAAGGACACGATGCTTGACACCGTCATCGACGAGATCCCGGGCGTCGTTCACAAGAATCCGGTCGATTCGGTGCCCACGGTGTTTTCGAACCTGCTGCAGGGCACCTGCGACGCCGTGACCTACAACACCGAAAACGAGAAGGGCTATATGGCCCAAAACCCGGGCATCGTGCCCATTCGCTTTGCGGAGGGCGAGGGCTTTAAGCAGGAGGTCACGTCAAACGTCGGCTGCCGCAAGGGCTCGGACAAACTGCTTAAGCTCATCGACAAGACACTCAAGGGCATTAGCCAAGAGGAGCGCGACCAAATGTGGGACGCGTGCCTCGACCGTCAGCCGGCATAGGGAGGCAGCATGAAAACCATCAATCGCCTGGCCTCCTTTATCAAGGCCGACCACCGTTACGTGTACCTGGGCACGAGCGTTATCGCGGCGCTCGGCCTGGCGTTTAGTCAGCGCAACCCCACGCCGCTGAGCTTCTTGGCCCCCACCGGTATCTTCCAGGATTGCCTTTGGGCGATTCTTTGGGCCTGGCTCGTCGTGTCGGCGGCGGCGCTCGTCACCAAACTCATGCACTGGAACGACTATCGCGAAAAGTCGCCGTTCGCATCCGAGCGCTTCCGTCGCGGCGCGCGCTTAGGCAGCTACGTCGTGGTCGCCATCGCGGCGATCTTCTTTGTCGACCGCTGTGTCATGTCGTTTATCGACCTGGTGCAGGTGAGCATTGTCTCGGACTCCAATCCCAGCGACTTTTTGCCGAGCCTGGTCTACATGACCTATAAGAGCGGCGACTTCTTTATTCGCGGTATCGAGATCACCATCGCACTTGCGACCCTTGGTACCGTCATCGCCTTTTTCCTGGCGCTGCTCTTTGTGTTCCTGCGCATTCAGACGTTCGACCGCGTGGATAACGATCTCACGCGCTTCTTTAAGAGCATCGGCCGCGGCTTTGCGACCGTCTACTCTACCATCGTGCGCGGCACGCCCATGATGGTCCAGGGCCTGCTCATCTATTACGCGGGCTTCACCGTTTTGCGCGGCATGGGCTTCGAGACCGCCCAGGCCAACCAGATTTGGAGTACCTTCACCGCCGGTCTCGTCACCATCTCGCTCAACTCCACCGCCTACATGATGGAGGTCCTGCGCGGCGGCATCGAGTCCATCGATCCCGGCCAGGCCGAGGCGGCGCGCTCGCTGGGCCTGTCGCAGTGGCAGGCCATGCGCAAGGTCGTGTTCCCCCAGGGTATTAAAAACGCGATCCCCGCACTCACCAACGAGCTCATCATCAACATCAAGGACTCGTCGGTGCTCTCGGTCATCGGCGTGTTCGACCTCATGTACGCCACCACCACCGTCGCCGGCGTGTACTACCGCCAGATGGAGGTCTACTGCGTGGCGCTCGTGGTCTACCTGATCCTGACGCTCGTGGCGAGCCGCCTGCTCGAGGCCTTTGGCAAAAAGCTCGGCGCCGAGGCCCCGGCAACGCTGCCCAGCTCCAACTAGGCTCAAGACGAGGAGAATCATCATGGCAGATATCGCCACTACCGGCACCGCGGCCGCCGCACAGACCAATGAGCCGCTCATCCGCGTCGAGGGCCTGCGCAAGAGCTTCGGCTCGCTCGAGGTGCTCAAGGGCATCGACCTGTCCGTTAACCCCGGCGAGGTCGTTACCATTATCGGCGCCTCGGGCTCGGGCAAGTCGACCTTCCTGCGCTGCCTCAACCTGCTCGAGACCCCGGACGCGGGCCACATCTGGTTCCACGGCCAGGACCTTACGGCCGAGCGCTGCAACATTAACAAACTCCGCGAGGACATCGGCATGGTGTTCCAGGGCTTTAACCTGTTCAACAACATGGACGTGCTCGACAACTGCACGCTTGCGCCCGTCACGCTCAAAAAGATGAGCAAGGCCGAGGCCGAGAAGGTCGCGATGGAGCATCTGACGAGTGTGGGGCTCGAAAAGTTCGCGCACGCCGCCGTGGGTCGCCTGTCCGGTGGTCAAAAGCAGCGTGTGGCCATTGCGCGTGCCCTGTGCATGAATCCGCAGATCATGCTGTTCGACGAGCCGACTTCGGCACTCGACCCCGAGATCGTGGGCGAGGTGCTCTAGGTCATGCGCAAGCTTGCGGCCGACGGCATGACCATGGTCGTCGTCACGCACGAGATGGCCTTTGCCCGAACCGTGTCCGACCGCGTGGTCTTTATGGACAAGGGCGTGGTGCTCGAGGACGCCGCGCCGGCCGAGCTCTTCGGCAACCCCAAACACCAGCGCACTCGCGAGTTCCTCTCTCGTTATCTCGAGGACAAATAACCGACCGCAAATGCTTATGTGGCAGGGCCGCTCCGGTGGGGCGGCCCTCGTCATCACAATCGAAAGGATGTCATGGCCGAGGTTTGGCGCTTCTTTGCGCATGAGGACGATTTTGCCGATATAGACGAGGCAGGCGCGTGCGAGCGCTTGGGCCGCGTGCTGTCGTTTCCGACTATCTCGAGCATGGATGCCGGGGCGGTGGACTGGCGGCCCTTCGACGACCTACGCGCCTATATGCAGCAGGCCTGGCCGCATGTATTTGCGGCGGGCGAGGTCGAGCTTATCGACCATTCGCTATTGGTGACGCTTAGCGGTTCCGACCCTGACCTCAAGCCCATTATGCTCATGGGCCACATGGACGTGGTTCCCGTGGTGCCGGGTACCGAGGCCGACTGGACGCACGACCCCTTTAGCGGGCACGTGGACGACACCTACATCTGGGGCCGTGGAGCGATCGACATGAAGGACCAGGTCGCAGGCATTCTCGAGGCGGTTGAGTACGCGCTGGCGCATGGCTGGGAGCACGAGCGCACGCTGCTCCTGGCCTTTGGCCAGGACGAGGAGACGACGCAGTACGGCGCAGGCGCCATCGGCCGCGCGCTCGAGGAGCGCGGTATTGAACTTGAATACCTGATTGACGAGGGTGACTACCGCATCGTTTCGGCTGTCGAGTACGGCGCGGGCGAGGGCTGGCTTATGCATGCCGACCTTGCCGAGAAGGGCTACGCCGACATCGTGCTCAAGACGAAGAGTGAGGGCGGGCATTCCTCCAACCCCTACGGTGGCACATCGCTCGAGGTGCTGAGCCGCGCTATCGCCGCAATCTGCGATATCGAGTGGCCGACGCGCGTGACCGACTTGCTTGCCGCCCAGCTTGTCGAGTTAGGGCTCTACACGGCGGATGAAATTGCCGCCAACGGGGGCGCCATTGTCCGCGATTGCCTTGCCAGCAAGAAGCTCTATCCGCTGGTGACGACCACCTGCGCGCCCACGCAGATCGAGGGCGGCAGCACCGGCGCCAACGTAATGCCGCAGGATATGTGGGCCAACATCAACTTCCGCATGCTCGAGGGCACAAGCGTGGCCGACGTTGTGGCGCGCTGCCGCGAAGCGGTTGCCGGGGCGGACCTTGCCGGTCGTGTCGAAGTGGAGCTGGGCCCCGGCAGCTCCGAACCCTCGCCGTCCCCGCGCATCGGTGGTCCCGGCCTCGAGACGGTTCGCTCCATCGCCGCCCGCTATTTCCGTAATCCAAAGGGGACGGAGGAAAA
>CABUWR010000071.1 GCA_902495265.1 uncultured Collinsella sp.
CCCAGCTCTTGGCGCCGGCGGTGCCATAGCGCACGTGGCCCACGGCCAGCTGGCCGGAGAGCGTCGACAGGTCGGCGTTGGAGAACACGCGATCGAGCAGTCCCAGGTCTTTGCGAACCATAACCGTGCCGCCATCACCCACGGCGATTCCCGCCGATTCCTGGCCGCGATGCTGCAGCGCGCGCAGACCAAAGTACGTCAGTCGAGCCACATCGCGATCGGGTGCCCACACACCAAAAATGCCGCATTCCTCATGCAGCTGGTCGGAGTCCGGATCATACGTCGACATGGTCTTCACCTGTCCCGCGGCGCGCTCGGCCGCGTGGATGGTTTCTTGAGACATGGCATCCCCTCAGAGCCTCGTTATTTGGCGTTACCTGCCCTATTATACGCACGGCAAGACAAGCACTCCCGCGCATGAACAGCGCTTTTTAAAAGCCCACCGAGCTTATAATCCGTTTTGCAGCCAAACATTTTATTGGGCAACCGCCTCGGGGCCGACGATCCCGCATACTTCCGTTGCGACGCGTCTCGCCCGCCGTTGGGGCTTGCATTGTTGCAATTGGGACGTTCGTCCTGTCTTTTGGCAGGTCGGCGGCGTATCCTTGTACCTACAGCAAAACGAGAAAGGTTATGTATGGATCGAAACGAACTCGACCCCAGCGTCCCCAGCGCCACGGAGGTCAAGAAGATCCCCCTCATCATTAAGGTGTACGCCGTCCTGTGCATCCTGTCCGGCGTGGGCACGCTCCCTTCGGTCGGCGCCTTTATGTGGCAGGTCATCACCGCGCTCATCAACGGCAACGCCGCCGCCAAGCTCGGCGACAACACGCTCGTCGCGGTCGGCCTTATCGTCGCCGGCATCATGCTCTCTGCGGCAAGCGCCGTCATCCTGATCATCTTTGGCCTGGACCTTATCAAAAACCAGCGCCGCAACGCCGCTCGCCTGTCCTATATCCTTATCGCGTTTACCGTCATCGAGCTTTTGGTTGACGTGATGCTCCAGGGCATCGGGCCCTTCTTGCTTCGCCCTGCCATCCAGCTCGGCATCCTCGTCGCGCTTTCGGCCACCGTCGACCCCACGCTGCGCCAAGAGCGCGAGCTGCAGCGCCGCCTGCAGGAGATGCTCGATCGCGATGCCGCCGCCGAGGGCATGCTCGGGCGCGATGAAACCGGCGAAGGCTACATCAAGCTCAACTACTTCAACCTGTTCTGGGTATTCTTTGTCTGCTGCATACTCGGTCTGATCGCCGAGGACATCTGGCACATGACGGTCGACGACCCGGGCGTCTACCAGAACCGCGCCGGCATGCTGTTTGGCCCCTTCAGCCCCATCTACGGATTTGGCGCCGTGCTCATGACCATGGTGCTCAACCGCTTCTACAAAAAGAACCCCATCATTATCTTTTTGGTGAGCGCGCTGCTCGGTGCAAGCTTTGAGGTGTTCGTGGGCTGGTTTATGCAGACCTCGTTTGGCGTGGTCTCGTGGAGCTACTCGCATATGAAGCTCTTTGGCATGCCCGATCCGCTCGCCGTCCTTACCGGCGGACGTACCTGCACGGGCTTCGCCTGCCTGTGGGGCCTGGGTGGCCTCATCTGGATCAAGCTGCTGCTGCCGAGGCTGCTCAAGCTCATCAACATGATTCCGTGGAAGAGTCGCTACTCGGCTACCGTCATCTTCACCATCATTATGCTGGTCGACGGCGTCATGACGCTGCAGTCGCTCGATTATTGGTACCAGCGCGTCAACGGCACGGAACCGGATATTCCCGTTGCGCAGTTCTACGGCAAGTACTTCGATAATGACTTTATGGAGAATCGCTTCCAGAGCATGACCATGAGTCCCAAGGATGCGACGCGCGTGTAGCGCCCACCTCGTCCAAAACGCAAAATGCCCGCCGGTATCACACGTACCGGCGGGCATTTTTATAAACGAGTCTTCTATCGACGCAAGCCTCTACGCCTCGCGCTCGACCTCACTCACGCATTCATTCTTGATGGTGCCGACGAGCGCCTGCAGCGCATCGACCACGTGCGGGCGAATGTCCCCGCCGATGAGCACGAGCATGATGTCATCACCTACGGCAAGCTCGCCGCTTGCCAACCACACGCGCACATAGCCGATACCTGGCATCGCGCGCGTGGCCTCGATAGCAGCCTGCACCTTGCTGGCGTCGTAGCCAAACACCATGCCGCCCACCTTGTGGCCCGGCGCCACGCCATCGGTCTCGACACCGCGCGCCTCGGCCTTGGGCGTCGCGCGCACCACACCGTTATGTGTCAGATACATACCGCACGCAGGTGCCGACGAATCGGCCTTGGCCTCGCACAGCCAAGCATCAACCGAAGGCATCGTTTTGCCATTCTCGAGCATCATTTCCCCTTTCACCGTCATTGAGTAGCCCATTATCTATTCCTCGACCGGCGTGAGCACCATGAGGGCACGCGTGTTGCTCAGCGATAGCGAACGACAGGTCACAAGCGCTACGACCTTGGTTGCCGAAGCGGCACGATCGGTGGCATCGCTCGCCACGGCAGAGGCACCGTCGAGCATCTCGGACAGGTAGTTCTTGAGCCCGTCGTCGCCCTCAAAATTGGGCGTGCGCGCCTTGGCATACGTGTCCTCGACAACTTTGGTCGCCAGTGGTCGCAGCTTATACGTAGCATCCCGTGTGATGTAATACACAAACTCAATACTGTCGAACGTCGCCTGGTCGGTGGTGTCCGAAATCACATTGAACATCGATCCGTCGTTCATATGGTGGCCGTAGATCGTGGTCTGCTGGTCAACCATTCCCGGCGCGGTGTCATCACTATCCAAGAAAATGGCACCGGACGCGTTAGATGTACCGTCAAACAGCGTGTTGAGGTATTTGGAGTTGTTGTTGGTCTGCACTACGGGGTAGTTGATGTTGGTGCCGGGCGCGTAAATCCAACCCACAACCTCGGGATTTGTCTGGGCAAGCGCATTAAAGTCGATAATTGGCACGCCACTGGCGTCCTTGTCGCTCACATATTGTTTTTCGATCTTTTGGTACGACTCGCTCGCCTGCTTGTAACCGATCTGCGCATTGATAAAGATGGCAGCGGCGGCAACAATCAGACCGATGCCCACGATGATGAGCAAGATGGGAATGATGGATCGGCGTTTCTTACGCGGCTGCTCGGCATAGTTGGACGGCACGTCACTCAGCTGCCTCGTCGTCCGAGCCTGCTTCTTTGCCGTGCCATATGACGAAGGGCGATACGCAGCCGGCGTATCCTGGCGGCGATGGGACGTCGGCGTTACGGAACGCGGCGCGCGCGGCTGCTGAGGAGAGGATGTCCGACCCTGCTGTGCCGCATGGGCAGCACCCGGCTTCGACGGATCGGGAATCTGAGAAGCCTTGAATCGTTTTCCCTGATAGTCGGACATGGCTCTCCTTATACTGCGGTGAAACGGCGGAACGCCTAGGCGTCGGCCATCTCCTGCTTCATCTTCTCGATAACCTTGCGGTACTCGGGGTCGCAAGCGCCTAGAATCTGCGTGGCGTAGATGGCGGCGTTCTTGGCGCCGTTGATGGCAACGCAGGCCACGGGCACACCCGAAGGCATCTGCACCATCGACAGCAGCGAATCCATGCCGCCCAGGTCACTCGTCTTCATAGGCACACCGATGACCGGCAGCGGCGTAAAGGCAGCCACGACACCACCCAGGTGAGCGGCCTTGCCGGCGGCGGCGATAATCACTTTGATACCGCGATCGGCGGCAGTCGAGGCCCACTCGTGGACCTTCGCCGGCGTGCGGTGTGCGCTCGCGATCACGAGCTCATAGGGCACACCCAGCGCCTCGAGCTCGGCGGTGCAGCCTTCCATAACGCCCAGATCGGACTTGGAACCCATGATGATCCCGACGACCGGCTTTTGATCTGCCATAAACAAAGACCTCCTGTTGAGAGCGGTGACGCGGCGGATCCGCGACCCTTAACTACTGAGAGTAGTATAGCTGCTCCCGTCCCTGCGGTCTGTGGGTGCTCTGCGGCGGGCACGTTTGCTTAGTTATCGCTGGGACTACTCAGCCTTATTGCGACGGTGGAAGAAGGCACCGATCGCGGCGATGATGGCTCCAAGGCCACCGACGGTCGCGACAGTCGTCACCGTTTGGTCGCCAGTGTTGGGGATCGCCGAACCGTTCTTCTTGCCGCCCTGGGCCTTGTCGCCTGCGGGCTTGCTCGTCTGGCCGCCACCGTTCGAGCCGTTGCCGGAACCCTGGTTGCCCGAACCTCCGGTGTTGCCCGAGCCGCCCTGGTTGCCGGAGTCGGCATCCTTGAGGCCCTCGATGGCCAGCTTGAGCTGGTCATAGGCCGCCTGGAGCTGGGTGTCGGAAGCATTCTCATCACCCAAGACATCCTCGGCGTAGGTAATGGCGTCCGTCAGGGCCTTGACGGACTCGGCCGTCTTTCCCTTGGTGTCAGTCTCCTTCGCCTGCTTGACCAGGGCCTTGAGCTGTTTCTTGGTCGGGTTCTCGACCGGGGTCACCGGGGTCTTCTCGAGCGCGTTGCGAGCACTCTCGAGTGCCTTGAGTGCCTGGTCGACCTCGTCCTGCGTGGCGTTCTCGTCGCTCAAGATGGCGCGGGCGCTCGCCAAGGCGTTCTGGAACACGGTCCAGGAAGCCTCGGTGTAGTCGCTGGCCTTAAGGTCGCCGGCTGCAACCTCGGCATCAACCTTTTCAATCGCGGCAGTGAGGTCGTCCTTCGCCACCGGATCGGGAACGGCCGTACCGTAGAACTTGAGCTCCGCCATGCTGCAGTAGGCGTCAACGCTGCCACCGCCGGCGTGGAGCACCTTGACGGTCACGTAGCGACCGCGCGCGACACCAAAACTCATCTGCTTCCAGTCGCCACGGTCGGTGAGCACGCGGCCGTCGTTGTCGAAGGTAAACGTACCCATCGACGTGGCGGTGCCCATCTCATAACCGTCGGCGGTATCGGAGACCAGCACCTCGGCCTCAAAGATATCGCCGTTCGTGCCGCCGTCCTGGCGCGGCAGGAACGTGACGTCGGTGAGATCGTAGTCGCGGCCCAGGTCGACGGTCAGGTGCTGGGGCATACCGGCATTATAGGCATAGTCGCTGTGCCAGAGCGTCTGTTCGTCGCCGTCAAGAGCGTTGACGGCGTTGCTGCCCTCGTAGTCGGCCTCGCTCGAGAAGCCGGTCACCTTGACGTTCTCGCGGTTCTCGGGCGTGTTGATGAGGCTCTTCTCATCGACGGGGCGCATCTTGAGGCCGTCGATTGCCTTCTCGATCTTGGCCGTGGCGTCTGCGACATCCTTCTTGTTATAGCTGCCCTGGCCGCCGTCGAGGAGCTTCTGAGCCGCCTCGACCGCAGCGGTGAGAGCTGCATAAGAATCCTTGGTGTAGACGGACTCGCTGTAGCCCGCGGCCTTGGAAAGCGCTGCCATGAGTGCAGAGGTGTCGACACCAGCCTTGACCTCGGCCTCATAGGATGCGGTCTTGGAGGGATCGAGTACCGATGCCACCGTGATCGTTGCCTTGCCCGCCTTGTTGGCACGCAGGTAGTAGTTCACGCTATCGCCGGCCTGGACAGCGGAGACGCTCACCACAGAGGGGTCGGAACTCTCGACCGTCACGTAGGGGTAGCCGGCGCTCTCAGGCGTGGCCTTGGCGTCGACGAGCGTAACATCACCTTCAAAGAACTCGGTCTGGTTCTTGCCCAGCTCGACGCCCTCGATGGCCTCGACACCCTGCGTGTAGTTGAAGTTGATCTCGCGCAGCGTGAGCATCTGGTCACCCGATGCCTCAAGCGGCGTAATCTCGACCTTGGTCGCCTTCTTGCCCTTGTTCTCGGCAGAGAGACCAAAGGCGTAGCGAGCCTGGAAGGAATCGTACTCCCCGCCCGCGAACTCCTGGGTCGAGCCATCCTCGAACGTCACGACGGCCTTGATCTTCTGCACGGTGCCGTTACCGCCGTTGCGGTTGACAACCTCGACGGCATCGAGCTTCGATGGCGTCTTAAAGGCAAATGTCATCGTGGTGGGAAGCTTCACGTAACTCGGAAGCTTGCCCTCACTGTCCCAGTTGCCGCTCCAGTCCCACAGGAACTCAAAGCCGTTGTCGCCCTCGTTATTATCGAACAGCGCGTTATAGCTCTTCTGCTGAATAAGCTTCTCGACGTTGGTGCCGTCATCGGTAGTGAGCTCGTCGTTGGTCATCGTGATGTCGAAGGCGTCGCGGCCGTACTCGGCGACCGTGGGCTGCGGAACGTCCGGCATCGTCACCGTGCCATCGCTCGCAAACTCAAGTGCGTCGCACGCCGGGCCAATGAGCCAAGATGTCGAGGGCAGTTCAACCTTGCCGGCGGTCTTGGCCTTGAGCTTGAAGCTCGCCACCGCGCCGGTGCCGTTGTAGAGCTTGCCATCTCCGCGGTTGGCAAAAGCGAGGTTGATGGTCTGCGTGCCGTCCTCAAACTGGATCTTCTCGCGCGACAGGTTCTCCATGCCGGCGGTCGAACCATCCTGTGAGATGCTCTCGGACACAAACTCAAACTGGTCACTCTTAAAGTTGACGAGCGCGCCCAGGGCGTTGACGTTCTTGGCGTCGGCCGCATAGACATCGACGGTGATCTCATCGCCGGCCTCGACCTCAGTCTTGCTCGGAATCACCGCAAGGGTACCAGCGACCTTGCCCTTCTGCTTGGTGCCGCCGTCGAGCCCCGCCATGGTGAACGAGTAATCGTAGACGTCGTAGACGCCGTTATTGTTGAGGTCAGCAAAGTGGTCGCGGATCTGCGAGTTGAACGTCGAGGCATCGGACCCACGGTTCTCGAGACCCAGATAGTTCTTCATGTTGGAGTAGTCGCCATCGGAGATCGTTGCCTTGTTGAGGTTGGAGCCCACGGCGAAGCCATCCGTGCCGTCGGTCTTGTAGATGGCGATCTCGGACGCGGAGAAGAAATTGCC
>CABUWR010000072.1 GCA_902495265.1 uncultured Collinsella sp.
CGCCCACCGGCATGATCATGAACTCCTGGAAGTCAACGTTGTTGTCGGCATGCACGCCACCGTTGAGGATGTTCATCATGGGCGTTGGCAGCAGATGGGCGTTAACGCCGCCCAGGTACTGGTACAGTGACAGGCCCGCCGACTCTGCCGCAGCGCGGGCAACGGCCAGCGATACGCCCAGAATGGCGTTGGCACCGAGCTTGGTTTTGTTGGGCGTACCGTCGGCGGCAATCAGTGCGGCGTCAATGGCACGCTGATCGAAGGCATCGAGGCCCACGACGGCGTTGGCGCACTCGTTGTTGACGTGCTCGACGGCCTGCGAAACGCCCTTGCCCAGGTAGCGACCCTTGTCGCCGTCGCGCAGTTCACATGCCTCAAAGGCGCCGGTCGAAGCGCCCGAAGGCACCATCGCGCGACCGAAGCTGCCATCCTCGAGCACGACCTCGACCTCGACGGTGGGGTTGCCGCGGCTGTCGAGCACCTCGCGACCGTAGACGTCCAAAATGTCACTCATGTTGTCTCCCTCTCACTTGGAAACGTAGTGGATGCAAGCGACCGGCTGACCGTGCACCGTCGGTGCGCCTCCGTAAGTTAGCCATGTCGCACTTTTTGCATTATGCCCTAAGTTAGCCGAGGGATACATATGAATTAGAGAAATCATTCTTTGAGGCTCTTATTTTTGCATCGAGCATTCATCTCTAGAGGTCGCCCCTCCCATTAAATTCTTCTATCGGCATACCGTCTTTACCTGGCTTGCGAATGAAAGAGCCAATAATGTGCTTTTACATCGTGCAAAGTTCTGGATATCGTGCAATTCTAAGGGTCTGAAGTTCTGGATATCGTGCATAATCAGGTTATAAAAGTTCTGGATATCGTGTACGAGGTAGCCATGCTTAAACGAAAAGCCTATGACAAACTACTAAAATGGAAGCATGAAAGTGCTGGTAAAACAGCACTTCTTATTGAAGGAGCCCGCCGCGTCGGCAAGAGCACGCTTGCCCGCACGTTTGGAGAAACCGAATACAAGTCCTGCCTTGTCATTGATTTCTTTCAAGCACCTGCCGAAGTTAAGCAATATTTTGAGGACTATCGCACTGACTTCGACTCGCTCTTCCTCTATCTCTCGGTTTTCTATAACGTCAAACTCTATGAACACGAGACGCTTATCGTCTTTGACGAGGTCCAGATGTACCCGCAAGCACGCGGACTCATCAAGTATCTCGTTGCAGACGGACGTTACGACTACATCGAAACTGGATCCCTACTCAGCATCAAGCAGAACATTAAAGATATCGTCATCCCATCCGAGGAAGAGTCTCTGGAACTTGAGCCCCTCGACTTTGAGGAGTTTCTTTGGGGCATGGACGAAAAGGGGCTGGCCGATCTCATTCGCATGAGTTTTAACAAGATGAAGCCGCTCCCCGATGCCCTACATCGCAGAGCGCTCTCCCTTATGCGCGAATACATGCTCGTAGGTGGCATGCCTGAGCCGGTATCCATCTATGTTGAACAGCGCGCTTTTGCGCCCGTCGACGCTTCGAAGCGCCGAATCGTCCAGCTCTATCGCAACGATATCTCTCGTTTTGCAACCGGTTACGAATTCAAAGTCGTCTCCGTACTCGATGGCATCCCGGGTCAGCTCTCTAGGCACGAAAAACGATTCAAGCTTTCCTCACTTGATAAAAACGCACGCATGCGCACCTACGAAGAAGCCTTCTTTTGGCTGGCAGACGCGCGAATTGCCAATATCTGCTATGCCGCAAGCGAACCGAGCGTGGGCCTTTCACTCAGCATGGAGCAAACGGCCCTCAAGTGCTACATGGCAGACACCGGCCTGCTTGTAACGCTTGCCTTCTCTGACAACAACGATACCGATGAAGACGTTTACAGAGCCGTGCTTCGCGGCGACATCGGATTGAACGAAGGAATGCTTACCGAAAACTACGTTGCCCAATCTCTAAAGGCCAATGGACACAGGCTCTTCTTTTATTCCCAAAGCGGAAAGAAGGAGGGGGAGGAGCGCATGGAAATCGACTTCCTCGTTACCCGACCCTATGTCAATGCCGCCGGAAAGCCGCGTATCAGCCCCATCGAAGTTAAGTCGCCACGCAGATACGGAACCATCTCCCTCGACCGATTCCGCGCGCGCTTTAACAAGAAGATTGGGATGGCTTACGTGTTGCACCCTAAACAACTCGAGTGGGATGCCGAAGCGCAGCTGGCACATCTTCCGTTGTATATGGCTTTTTGCCTGTAGGGACCTCTCTACGAATGGATGCCGTGAGAGACGCAGGCCTCACTCGCTTGCTTTTGCTTGGTCCCACAGGTCGTTGAGTTGAGCGGTTGAGCAGGCGGCGAGGTCATCGCCCGCCTCGTGCACGGCGGCCTCCATCGCAGCCCAGCGACGGCGGAACTTGGCCGTGCTGGCACGCAGGGCGCTCTCGGCGTCGATTCCCTCCTTGCGCGCAACGTTGACCAGGGCAAAGAGCAGGTCGCCAAACTCCATCTCGCGCTCGGGCGAGCCGGGCTCCTCGGCCTCAAACTCGGCACGCTCCTCGGCTACCTCGTCCCACACGTCCTGGACCGTCTCCCACTCAAAGCCCACGGCAGCCGCCTTGCGCGATACCTTCTGAGCCTGCATCAGCGCCGGCAGATGCGTGGGCACGCCGTCGAGCAGGCCCTCGGGCGCAGCCTCGCCTGCCGCCACGGCCTTGTCCTTGGCGGCTTTCTCGGCAAGCTTGACCTCGTCCCAGATCTTGAGTACCTCGTCGGAACTGTCGGCATCTACATCGCCAAACACGTGCGGGTGGCGACGGATGAGTTTGGCGTCGATATCACGCGCCACGTCGGCCAGCGTAAACTCGCCGGCGTCCGCCGCGATCTGCGCATGCAGCACGACCTGCATGAGCACGTCGCCCAGCTCCTCGCGCAGGTGTGCCGCATCATCGGCCTCGATGCAGTCGAGCGCCTCGTAGGCTTCCTCGATCATGTTCTTGCCAATGCTGCGGTGCGTCTGCTCACGGTCCCACGGGCAGCCATCGGGCTGACGCAGACGCCAGATGGTCTGCACCAGATGCTGCAGCTCGGCCGACGCATCGACCAGCGTGGACAGATCGCGCGAGCCCTCGGCATTTTGCTGAGCCATGTGCTGCGCCATGGTTACTCCTCCTCCAGGATCACGTGGCGGAACGCGCCGCCCTCGTAGATGCCGTAGCTGTGCGTACCGTCCTTGGGAATGCTCACGCTGCCGGGGTTGAAGAGCCACAGGCCCGGGTGCGCGGCACTCTCCTCGTTGACCTTGACGTGCGTGTGACCGTAGACGAGCGCGGAGCCCTCGGGCAGCGCGGGCGCGTGGTCGACGCTGTTGTGCATGCCGGCGCCAAAGACGTGGCCGTGCGTCAGGAACAGCTCACGGCCGGTTTCGTCAAACAGCGTGGCGTAGTCGGCCATGACGGGGAAGTCGAGGACCATCTGGTCGACCTCGGCGTCGCAGTTGCCGCGCACCGCGATGATGCGGTCGGCCAGGGCGTTGAGCAGCGGGATTACGCGCTTGGGGGCGTAATCGCGCGGCAGGTCGTTGCGTGGACCGTGGTAGAGCAGGTCGCCCAGCAGCACGATGCGGTCGGGCTGCTCGGACTCGATGGCGGCGACCAGGCGCTCGGCCCAGTATGCCGAGCCGTGGATGTCGGAGGCGATGAGGTATTTCATGGGGAGATCCTTTCGGGAGGGGTTGATATGGCTGGGCGCAGGATGTCGCCACCAGCCGCGTTATTCAAATCGCAGTGCCGAGGCTTGTGCCGCCTGCATCACGCGCTGGAGCGGCACGTTATGCTCGCGGGCAAGACGGGCGCAGTCCTCGTACTCGGGCGCCGCACGCTCACTGCCGTCGGGCAGGGTGGCTACTTTGACGGCCACCTCGCCCCAAGGCGTCGTCACTTGCTCAAAGCGGCGTGGTAGGCAAACGCGCTCCATAACCTGGCGGCGGATGCCGTTGGTCGTGGTCTCCAAAAAGATAATCGTCTGCAGGCGCTCGATATCCTCGTGGGTGCAGATTACCTGCAGCTGCCAGCCGGGGCGACCTTTCTTGCAATAGAGGGGCAGCCAATGTACCTCGCGCGCACCGGCCTCGCGCAGGCGGTCGGCGGCGAAGGCGAGCACCTCGGGCGACGCGTCGTCGATGTCGCATTCCAGCTTGACGATGGTCTCGGGCGCATCGGTCTCGCGGGACAGCGGAGATGTACTTCCACGTTGCATACGGTCCGGATCCTTTCCGCACGGGCTCGTTTTGTTCACCCAAACGCTAGCACATCGGACGTGGCACAGGTGTGACTTTCGTCCGTCGTCGCCCTCGCTCCTATCCAAACATGTACGTCAGCCTCCAAACATGTCATTTATTGTCGGTTTTGGAGGCTGACGTACATGTTTTGGAGCGGGGCCGCACCACGCACCCTTTCCAGTCGATTTCGGCACCCCGCGCGCACGACGCGCCGAGGCCGCGCCATTACAATGGAGCGGATTCGCTTGACGCAAAGGAGCTGCCATGTCTGCTTGCCCGCTGGTCGATTGCCATACCCACACCTCGTTTTCGGACGGCCATGCCTCATTTGAGGACAACGTCCGCGCCGCTGCCGCCGCCGGCTGCCGCGTCATGGTCTCGACCGACCATCTCACCCTGCCCGCCAGCATGGACGCCAGCTGCGAAGTGCAGGTTGTCGAGGGCGACTTGCCGGCACATCGTCTGGCCTTTGAGGACGCCCGCAAACTCGCCGCGCAGATTGCGCCGGAGCTCACCTTTATCTATGGCTTTGAATGCGATTGGTACGAGGGCTGCGAGCCTTTGGTTGAGCGCTGGTCCCAAGGCGCCGTCGTACGTCTGGGCAGCGTGCATTGGATTGGCAACCCCGGCGATATTGCGGCCGGTGCCGCGGGTACGGCGGGAACGGAAAACGTCACTCGCCCCGATACACCCGATTCCCTTTGCGGTTGGATCGACGACGACACCAACCTGCACGTTTGGGAAAACCTGGAAGTACACGGCGTGTGGGAGCGCTACGTCGACGACTGGTGCCGTGCTTGCGAAAGCTCACTCAACTTTGACGTGATGGCCCATCCCGACCTGGTCATGCGCTTTTCGAAGGAGGGCTTTGCGCCCGATTTTGACCCGACGCCGTTTTGGGAGCAGATGGCCGAATGCGCCCACGATACGGGTCGCCGCGTTGAGGTCTCGACCGCCGCGCCGCGCAAGGGGCTCGACGACTATTACCCCTCGACGGGGCTGTTGCGTTGCTTTGCCCATGCCGAGGTGCCGATTACCTTTGGCTCGGACGCGCACCGCGCCTGTGACATCTGCTGGAATATCCGCGAGGCCCAGGCCCACGCCTACGACTGCGGTTATCGAACCTTCGACATCCCCCACCCCACCGGAGAATGGGAGTCCACGCCCCTCGCCTAACGAGTCATTGGGGACGTTCTTAAACGACTAGTCATTGGGGACACTCTTCACAAATGACCCCTTGGGGACGGAGGAAAACAGATCGTTTCGCTCGCCACCGACGCCCGTGCAACACCGCCCGCCAAAAAGAACGCCCAATTACTACGATGAACCGCGAACCTCCAACCATCGACTCAATGTGGAAAATAAAACCGCAGGTAGAAGCGTTGACGATTTGCTCAAAACCGCCGATTAGTCAGTAGGTTCAGCTTCATCGTAGTAATTGGGCGTGTTATTTGGCAGCGCCGGCAAAGACTGTCCCAAACGACTAGTCGTTTAAGAACGTCCCCAATGACTAGTGGCGGCGGGCGTTGAGTTCGCCGGCCAGTTCGTCGAGGGTGATACCGTAGCGTTCGAGCGTCACGAGCAGGTGGTAGACCAGGTCGCCGGCCTCGTAGCGGATGTGGTCGTGATCGTTATCCTTGCAGGCCATGATGACCTCGCTCGCCTCCTCGGCAAGCTTCTTGAGCAGCTCATCCTCGACGTCGGTCAACAGACGAGCGGTATAGCTCTCCTGCGGCGACGCGTCACGACGGCCACGAATCACCTCGGCCAGCCCCGTCAGCGTCTCACCGATATTTCCATCCTGAACATTTGCGGTGCGCACACCCATGGTTCAATCCTTTCTGGTTGGCCAAGCGCCTAGTCGAGCGCCCACCCTACGCGAGTTTTTTAAAGAAGCAGGTACGGTTGCCGGTATGGCAGGCCGGACCCGGCGAGTCGACCTTGACCAGCAGCGTATCGCTATCGCAGTCGGCCCAGAGCTCCTTTACCGCTTGCATGTTGCCACTCGTCGCGCCCTTGTTCCAGAGCTCCTGGCGGCTGCGACTCCAAAACCACGTGGTCCCGGTCTTGAGCGTCAGCCCCACCGATTCCTCGTTCATCCAAGCAACCATAAGCACCTCGCCGGTGTCAAATTGCTGAACCACACAAGGAATCAGCCCACGGGCGTCGTACGTAAGCTTTGAAGGATCGGTTATCTCTTCCATTTTTTCTCCCCAATTAAAACCCCACAGGTCGGCGAGGGTTGTCCAGGTGCCCGAGATTCCGAGCGACAAGCCCGACGACGCGTACTTAAGTACGCGAGGAGGGTTGGAGCCGGAAGGTCGGGTGCCTGGGCAAGCCACAGCGCTAGAAGTCCAACCTCACAGGAATGCCCTGCGACGCCATATACTCCTTCACCTGGCGAATGCTGAACGTCCCAAAGTGAAAGACGCTGGCTGCCAGCACGGCGTCGGCTTCGCCCTCAATCACACCCTCGGCAAAATGCTCGAGCGTACCCACGCCGCCGCTCGCGATGACGGGAATCGGCACCGCGCGCGCCACGGCACGGGTGAGTGCCAGGTCGAAGCCAGCCTTGGTGCCGTCGCGATCCATGCTGGTGAGCAAGATCTCGCCGGCGCCGCGACGAGCCGCCTCCTCGGCCCACGCCACCGCGTCGATACCCGTGGCGTTGCGGCC